>NZ_KV832477.1:0-31001 GCF_001837455.1 Streptococcus sp. HMSC068F04 | reverse complement strand
TCAAAAACGATGTTTGTCTTCATTCTGAGCTGACGCAAGGTCAGCTTTTTCTTATATCACAATGTTTTACTGAGCTTGATGAGATTTCCAACATTGAGTCCTGTTCGATAGAGATTCTCTTTAGCAGCAGCTAAAACTTGGTCTAAGTCTGCTACTTGTCCAATAATGGGAAAGGCAACTGAAATGCCTGCTACTGGAAAATCAGGCAAGTCATCCTTCAGACTACCGCAGATTGCAATGACGGGAATAGCTGATGGTGTCCGCCTAGCCACCCCGACCGGTGCCTTACCAGACAAGGACTGGCTATCCATACGTCCTTCTCCTACTATAACCAAATCAGCAGACTTCACACGTTGGTCAAAATCAACACAATCAAGTACAAAGTCAATTCCTGATTTAACTTCTGCATCTGCAAAGGCCACCAGACCTGCAGCCATGCCTCCCCCTGCTCCTGAACCAGCTAGTTTTAAAACTTCAGGAGCAAAGTCAGTGTAGAATTGTGACATATCTTGGTCAACTTTTTTAAATTGTGAAGGAGACAAGCCTTTTTGTCCACCAAAAATATAGGTCGCTCCATGTTGACCACACAAGGGGTTATCTACGTCAGTAATCAGACGAATGGTGACACCAGACAAATCAACCTTATTTTCAGAGGAAACCTTTTTAAGGAGACCAAGATTAGCACCTATTGGCTCAAGCTCCTGTCCTTCAGAATCATAAAAACGATAACCCAATCCATATGCCATACCAATACCACCATCATTGGTAGCAGATCCACCTACGCCTATAATAAACTCTCGGATGCCAGATTGAACCAAATGAACAATTAGTTCACCTACGCCTTGTGTCGTTAGAGCTAGAGGATTTCGTTTCTCCTTAGAAATATGCTCCAAGCCACAAATCGCAGCCATTTCAAAAATAGCAGTCTGGCCATTGCTAGCAAAAGAAACACTTCCGTCACTTGTATAGGCATGAGGAATCTTGATACTTTTCTTCTCAAGATTTAGATTTTCAGCAAGAGCATCTAAGGTGCCTTCGCCACCATCACCTATTGGCATGAGGTCAAAATCAGCGTCGGGTAAGGCATTTTCAAAGCCTGATTTAAGGGCTAAGGCGACCTCTTTTGCAGATAAGCTCTCCTTAAATGAATCAGGTGCAATCAAAATTCGCATGATGTCCTCCTTCTATTTTTCTTTTAGGTAAGGGGATAAAGCCTGAACTAACTCTTCCGTCATATGTCGAGGACCTCGAACAGTTTTAATACCTAAACTCTTTAGTCTATCACTGTCAAAGTCAGTGTCATTAAAAGTATATAAGGGTTTAATCCGCATCAACTCTTTAATACTCTCCTCTTCACGATAACCTTGATTAGGGATATTTGCCTCTAAAACTTGACAGACGTAACGGATGGCCTTGGTAGGTGCCGTAATATAGATAGCCACAAAATCTCCCTTTTGCATACTAGCTTTCTGTGTCCAAAGAATCTCCTCATTTGCGGAAAACTCCTCCCCAATATCGTAGTATTTCAAATTTACCGGGATAATCCAATAATGAGGCTCCGAAGCCTTTCTAAGATGTTTTGGGGCCACTAGGGTTCGACTTTCACTAAGAAGCTCAAAAATGGTCTGGTCCGGCAAGGTCTCATCTAAAACAAGACTGACCCAGGTCTTCTTGGACATATGGTAGCTAGGAAAAACGCCATCCATTTTCAAGAGCTTATCCATTTGCTTCGGATTAACCTTGATGTTAACCACATCATATGTTGATTCTGCCTTTTCTCCACCAAGCCCTAGTTTTTCTCCCTTAAGAGGAAAAAACAAGGCATACCATTTACCATCAACTCTGAAAGATAGATAGCTTGGTTCCTTCTCGAAAGGATGGTCTGCTTGGTCTGAAAATTCTTGAACTAAAAACTTAGCCAGGCGATTAGCTTGTGGAGATGAAAATAATTGATTTTCATAACAAGAAACAGCTACCTGTGACAGAAGTGCTCCATAAGCTTCTCTGACTTGACCAACGTAAGTTCCAGTAGCCTGAGGACTCCTGAAGATATCATAAGGCTCATCAAGATCACTATCGACAACCTGTCCCGTCAACTTACCTTCTAAATCAATAAACAATCGAGCTTCAAGTTCTTCAGCTATCAGTGTTTTTCTGAACTCATAGCCTTGCTCGGTAGCTGTAAAACCAAAAGGCTCTAGGCTATCAGGTTTTAGGATTTTCTTTTTAAAATAAGCATCCTCAAAAATCATTGGTTCTTCCTTTTTCTAAAAAAGAGAAGTTGAGACAAACTTATGTCCCAACTCCTTTTTTATTTTGTTGACTGACGTAAGGTAAGACCATGATTAAGAATAACATCTTTTTCTTCAAGCTCTTCCTTATTCATGATTTTAGTCAACATACGCATGCTAACTGCCCCTAAATCATAGAGAGGATGATTAATACTAGAAAGGTTTGGACGTGTATAGCTTGTAATTGGTGAGTCATTGCTTGTGATGATTTCGAAGTCTTCTGGAACGGATTTACCTGCAGCAAAGAGGCCATTCAAGAGACCTGCAGCCAATTCATCTTCTCCAACATAGGCAGCAGTGGCACCAGAGTTCAAGACACGTTGTGCTAGATCAAAGCCGTCTTTATAGCTGTATTTAGCTTCAAAAACAAGACCTTCATTGTAGCGCAAATTATTCTTTTCAAGTCCGGCCTTATAACCAGCTAGACGGAGCTTGCCATTAATATCATCAATTAGTGGTCCTGATACAAAGGCAACCTTTTCATTATTTTTAGCAAGTTGCGTTACACAATCCTCAACAGCAGCTTTATAGTCGATGTTAACACTCGGTAATTGGTGTTCAAGGTCCACTGTTCCTGCTAGGACAATCGGCGTACGGGTACGAGAAAATTCTGCACGAATTTTTTCCGTCAAGTGGTAACCCATGAAGATGATACCGTCTACTTGTTTGGCAAACAGAGAGTTAATCACGGTAACTTCGTGATCGTCATTTTCATCACTAGATGCAAGAACAATATTGTACTTGTACATGGTTGCAATATCATCAATCCCCCTTGCTAAAGTAGCAAAATAACTATTAGCAATATTTGGGATGACAACTCCTACAGTAGTAGTTTTCTTACTCGCCAAGCCACGCGCAACCGCATTTGGACGGTAATCCAAACGATCAATGACCTCAAGCACTTTTTTTCGGGTGTTTTCTTTTACATTTTTATTTCCATTTACCACACGAGACACAGTCGCCATCGAAACACCTGCTTCACGCGCAACGTCGTATATAGTAATTGTTTCATCAGTATTCATAAAAACACTTCCTTTCTCATTTTACGCTCACTTATTCATGCTAATTGTATCAGATTCTGAAAACACTTTCAATTATTTTGACTGATTTTTTACAAAAAAATGAAAGGGATTCCTTCTTCATGGTTATGAGGAAGAAAGCCATTTCAGAAAAAGACCTGTCATTTCGTGTTTCCAAGACTATCCATCGCTTACAAACCTAGCCTAAAAAAGTCTCAATGAAAGTAAATGATTTAATGAAAAGCCAAAAAAACAGCTTGCATTTTTACTATAAAAGTGACAGAATGAGTGTAAGAAATACAAAGGAGTTTTTTCTATGTCTAAACTTGATCGCATTCGTCATTTTTTGAATGAAAATAAAGCAGGGCTAGCTATTGTTTCAGATCCTGTAACTGTCAATTATCTTACTGGTTTTGATTGTGACCCACATGAACGCCAAATGTTCCTCTTCGTCTACGAAAATCGTGAACCTGCCCTCTTTGTTCCTGCTCTTGAGGTTGCACGTGCCTCTGCTGTACTCGACTTCCCAGTCTTTGGTTATGTGGACTCTGAAAATCCATGGCAAAAAATCAAGGCTGGCCTAGCAAGTACAGACAGCCCTATTATTTATGCAGAGTTTGACAATCTCAATGTGACTAAGTTCCAAGGATTGCAAACGGTCTTTGAAGGTCGCTTTGAAAACTTGACACCATTCATCCAAAAAATGCGCGTTATCAAGTCTGCTGATGAAATTCAAAAAATGATTGTTGCCGGTGATTATGCTGATAAAGCTGTTAATATCGGTTTTGACAATATCTCTCTCGACGTTACTGAAACAGACATCATTGCTCAAATCGAATTTGGCATGAAGAAAATCGGTATCAATCAAATGTCCTTTGAAACGATGGTCCTTACAGGTAATAATGCCGCAAACCCTCATGGTATTCCAGGAACTAACCGCATTGAAAATGACAGCCTCCTCCTTTTCGACTTGGGCTGTATGGTGAATGGCTATGCTTCAGATATGACGCGAACAGTCGCTGTTGGAAAACCCGATGATTTCAAAAAAGAAATCTACCACTTGACTTTAGAAGCTCAACAGGCTGCCCTAGATATGATTAAACCAGGTGTAACTGCCAGCGAAGTCGATGCTGCAGCACGTAATGTTATTGAAAAAGCTGGTTACGGCGAATACTTCAACCACCGCCTCGGACACGGTATCGGAATGGATGTGCATGAATTCCCTTCTATCATGGAAGGAAATGACTTGGTAATCGAAGAAGGAATGTGCTTCTCTGTTGAACCAGGTATTTACATTCCTGAAAAAGTTGGTGTTCGTATCGAGGACTGTGGTTATGTGACAAAAGATGGCTTTGAAGTCTTCACACACACACCAAAAGAATTGATCTATTTTGATGTCTAATTAATAAACATGGGTCTTCAATTAAATTGAAGATCTTTTTGTTTGTAGCCAAATCGAAAACACCAAAAAAGCCGACTCATTGAGAGTCAGCTTTTTTTGCTATTTTTCCTCATGCTCTTGTCTAAGATAGTCAAGTCCTTCTTCAATCCATCCTGGCATTGCTTCTGCCAAAGGTTTAAAGCCATAGTTCAAACGACTATCTGAGAAACGATGACGATGAGGGATTTTATTTTTTTCTTCCTCAAGGGTTCTCAAAGAAAGACTGGCCTTTTGTGTAAATTCATCAAAATCAACAACTTGAACCAAGACCTCCTGGTCTACCTTGAGGGTATTGTAGATGTTGTCGATATAACCTGTCTTAATCTCCGAGATGTGAATCAAGCCTGTGGTACCATTTTCCAATGAAACAAAGGCACCGTAAGGCTTGATGCCTGTGATAACACCCCTAAGCTTGTCTCCAATTTTCATCTTAGTCTGCTACCTCAACTGTTTCAATCACAACATCCTCAAGTGGCTTATCTTGAGCTCCAACCTCAACATTGGCAATCTCATCAAGCACCTTGTAAGAGTCTTCATCCACCAATTGACCAAAGACTGTGTGACGACGGTCTAGGTGAGGTGTTCCACCATTTTCAGCATAAGCTTCCGCGATTGGTGCTGGCCAACCACCACGTTCGAGTTCCTTTTTAGCATAAGGAATTTCAGGCGTTTGAACGATGAAGAACTGGCTACCATTAGTATCTGGTCCAGCATTGGCCATAGAAAGCGCACCACGGAGGTTATAGAGCTCTTCAGAAAATTCATCCTGGAAGCTACCACCGAAGCTTGACTCACCACCCATACCAGTACCAGTTGGGTCACCACCTTGAATCATAAAGTCCTTGATAATACGGTGGAAAATCACACCGTCATAGTAGCCACTCTTGGCCAAATTGACAAAGTTAGTAACTGTTAATGGTGCATGATCAGGGAAAAGTTTGATGACCAAATCACCATGGTTTGTTTTAATTGTTGCGACTGGACCTTCTACTGCATCCAAGTCAAGTTGTGGGAAATGAAGTTCTTTTTCTACCAATCCGAGTTCCTCCAAGGCATTGAAAATGCCATCTTCTTCTACTGTTCCTGTAACGTAATCTGCTTTTTCTTTCAGTTCTGGTGTGGCATTACCCATGGCAACCTTAAGTCCAACATAGTCAAAAATCTCCATATCGTTTGGACCATCCCCAAACATCATAGCATTGACCGGTTTAAGGTTTTCATGCTCCAAGACATGCTCGACACCAGATGCTTTTGAGATACCATTTGCTACGACGTCAGATGAGTGTTCATGCCAAGGTACCATACGAACATGTGTCGCAAGTTCTTCTGGTAACTCAAGCTCACCATCATTTTCCGCAAAAGTCCACATATGGTAAACATCGTTCGACAAGTAGAAGTCTGGCTCCACATCACAAAGACCATAGACTGGTTTCATAGCATCATCAATCAAATCTGAACGCTCTGAGACAACTGGCTTATCCTTACCAGCAAATCCCCAAGCAATCCCAATCTCTTTACACCAAGCAACAAAAGCTTCTGTAACCTCACGAGCTAGGGGCTGGTTATAAATTTCTTCCCCTTTTCGATTAATCACATAAGTTCCATTGATGGTTACAAAATAATCGGGCTCTAGGTCTCGAATGTCCTCAACGACACCATAGTAGCCACGTCCTGTGGCAATCCCCGTTAAAATTCCTTTTTCTTTAAGCCCTTTGAAAACAGCCTTAATAGATTCAGGAATGTAGCCTGTCTTTTTGACACGAAGCGTGTCGTCAATGTCGAAGAAAACAATCTTTGTCTTCTTGGCCTTGTATTTTGTTTTAGCATCTACTGGCATCGCTAATCTCCTTTACAGTATCACGTCCAGAGTTAGGTATACCTGCTATCCTAACTAAAGACCGTATGGTACTCTCATTATATCATGTCTTAAAGCCAAAAACAAAAAATCATCTAGGACTATAGCAGTCTTAGATGATAGGCGTTTTAACGGTTAACACTCTTGATAATACGTTTAATATCACGTTCTTGTTCACGACGTTTGATAGACTCACGTTTATCGTAATCGTGTTTCCCTTTGGCAATACCAAGCAATACCTTGGCAAAACCGTTTTTTAGGTATACCTTAAGAGGAACCAAGGTCATTCCTGTTCCCTTAAGGTCATTTTGAAGTTTGGTAATTTGCTTTTTCTTGAGCAATAATTTTCTCGTACGGTCTGGATCCTGATTCCAAATATTTCCTTGCTCAAAAGGAGCAATATGAACATTGATTAACCAAGCCTCACCGTTCTTGATTTGGGCATAGCCATCTTTTAGTTGGATGCGTGCCGCACGAACGGATTTAATCTCCGTCCCTGTTAGCACGATACCTGCTTCAATAGTATCAACGATACTATAGTCATGTCTAGCCTTTTTATTCTGAGCAACAACATTGCCTTCACCCTTTGGCATAGCAGTCCCTCCATTCTCATCCTATTTTCGTTTTTTAGCAACGTCCTTGTAGAAAGGTTTGTTCCCTTTCTTCTTACGACGGCCACTCTCACGTCCCTTGTTATCATTATGAGGACGGTTTTGATTCTTACGCTTGTCGGGTTTCTTAGATGACTTACGTTTTTCGTCATAAGAGCCTTTACGACCATTACCATCTTGACGGTTACGGTTATCCCCACGTTTACCACGACGTTCGAAATCTCCATTTTGACGGTCACGACGTGGACCTCTATTGCGGAAGGCTTTCGCCTTCTCTTCACGTTCCTGACGAGCCTTGTGGTCTACTTTCTCAGTGACATCATACTCGCTTGGAAGGTATTGAAAGTCAATGTCTCCGGTTTCCTTATCCGCACGTGTTAATTTGACACGGATAGGCTGACCAACTCGGAAAGTCTTACCAGTTTTCTCACCCTGAAGTGTCATGGTACGTTCATTGTAATTGTAAAATTCTGGAAGGGTCGTGATGTGAACCAAACCTTCGATAGTATTTGGCAATTCCACAAACATACCAAATTTAACCACACTTCCGACAATACCATCGAATTCTTGGCCAACAAACTCTTCCATGTATTCCGCTTTTTTCATAGCTTCAACGACACGTTCGGCATCAATGGCACGACGTTCAAGAGTTGAAGATGATGTCGCTAACTCAGGAATAACCTCTTCAAAATGTTCACGCGTCTCTTGAGACATATTGTTAGTGTACTCACGAATCATTCGGTGAACCAAGAGGTCTGGGTAACGACGGATTGGACTAGTAAAGTGGGTATAGTACTGAGCCGCAAGTCCATAGTGTCCGTGATTGTGTTCTGAATAGCGAGCTTGTTGCATTGAACGAAGCAGCATCATGTTCATGACTTCTGCTCCAGGTTTTCCCTGAACTTTGGCCATAAACTCTTGCAAGTCTAGCTGATCCATCTTATTGGCAGTTCCTTTGATTTGAACACCAAAGATAGAGGCATAATCCATGAAGCGTTGCAATTTCTCGGCCTTTGGCTCTTCGTGGATACGGTAGATAAATGGCAACTTAGCCTTAGCAAAGTGCTCTGCCACACATTCATTGGCAGCCAACATGAAGGACTCAATCATTCGCTCGGCTGTTCCACGTTCACGCACCACGATATCCACTGGCATTCCCTTCTCATTAACCAAGATACGAGCTTCAGATGTATCAAAGTTAAGGGCACCACGACGCTCACGCATGTCTTCTAAAATCTTATGCAATTCTGCCATAGCTGATACAGAATCCATGATTGGTTTAAACTGCTCAATCTTTTCTGGATTTCCAGCCAACATCTCATTGACATCACTGTAGGTCATACGGAAAGTTGTATTAATCACAGATTGGCAAATCTTATGATTAACCACCTTACCTTTTGGAGTAATCTCCATGATGGCTGACTGCGTCAAGCGATCAACATTGGGATTTAGGGAACAAATACCATTTGATAGACGCTCAGGCAACATTGGCACTACGCGGTCTGTCACATAAACAGATGTCCCACGTGCTACGGCCTCACGGTTAAGTGCAGATCCTTCAGTAACATAGTAAGACACATCAGCAATATGAACACCAAGCTCAAAGTTACCATTTGGCAAACGTTTGATATGGACCGCATCGTCCAAGTCCTTAGCATCAGCTCCGTCAATGGTAAAAGTTACTTCTTGACGAAGGTCAACACGACCAACGAGGTCTTCCTGACTCGGTGCATCTGGTACAGCTTCTGCTTCCGCCATGACATCCTCTGGGAACTCTGAAACAATATCCATTGATTCCAAAACTTCCAAGACATCAATACCAGCATCCCCCTGATGACCAATAATGTCACGAACACTTCCTACGAAATAATCATAGTGACGGTTAGGGTATTTTTCAATATCAACCTTGATAATCTCAGTACCATCTAGAGCAACTGGTTCTTTCTTGATATAAATTGGCTGCTGAATTTTTTGGTTTTTAGACTTAATGTAACCCGCATAGGGTTCTTTCTCGTCGCTAAGGATAAATTTCCCTACAACAGTCTTAAGCGAACGTTCTACAATTTCAACAACACGTGCTTCTGCTGCTGTCCCTCGTAAACGATCTGCTGGCTTCTTGATGACAACGGCAACAGTATCACCGTCAATGGCATGGCCAACATCATTACGACCGATGAACATATCATCTTCACTGTCATCGACATGCAAGAAACCAAAACCGTTCTTATTGGCACGGAAGACACCTTCAACAGTCACCTGATTAGGATTTTCTTTCTTAGGACGCAAGGATACAGAGCCATCTCGGTTAAAACGCAACTGCCCCTTACTTTCCATGGCTGATATGGCCTTGATGAGCTGAGGGAACTTTTCACCCCCAGCATGATTAAGAGCCTGGGCAATGTCGTTTACACTGGATTTCCCATGCTCCTTCAAATAATTTATAATAGATTCTTTCATGATTTCCTTTTCTTTTATTCATTGACTATAACGCAAAAAATGAGCCAACCTCAGTCAGCTCATTACTTACTTGAGAGAATGGAAAGGACGATTGCATCTACAATCCATAGAAAAACCATGATTCCTGTAAAGCGTTGCATAAAGGCTTCAAAACCACGTGGTTTACTACGTTCAAATAGTGCTTCTGACCCACCACCATCAAAGACATTGCTACTTGGATTTTTTTGTGGCTGCATGAATACCGCAATCACAATAATAGCTGACATCACCAAGAGCAGCGTTAATAATAAGTCGTACATAGTTATTCCTCCGAAAAAGTCCTTTTTATTCTACCATAGAACCCTTTAAGATTCAACATGTAAGGTTACTTTTCTATCCTTAGGGCAGAATTTGGGTACCTGAATTTTCTCAGGATGATTCTGTTTATTTTTACTTGTGAGATAGTTGATGCTCCCACATTCACTACACTTTAAATTGATTTTAACTCTCACCTATATTCTTGACTCCTAGCGATTTTCTAAAGATGATTAAGGACCAGACAAAATTTCCAAAGACGATCATTGCAGTCACAAAGAAGACCCAGCGATAACCTAGACCTGTCGCAACTGCTGACCCAACAAAGGGACCTAAAACCTGTCCAATATATGAAAAGCTTTGATTAAAGCTAAATATTCTTGAGATTCCTTCTTTGGGTGTCATTTTGGTCAATAAAGAATTGACACTAGGCATAAGGGCACCCACACCAAAGCCATAGGCAAAACGTAAGATACCCAGTTGCAAGGCTGAACCGGCAAAACCACAGAGGAAATACAAGAGAAAGCTATAAAATAGCCCCATTAAAAGCAAGCGATGATTCCCAATACGGTCTCCCAATTTTCCCAGATAAGGAGTACTTAAGAGACTAGAGAAGCCCATAGCAGAAACTATTAACCCTGAGTAAAAAAGGATACTGTCCCTCTGACCTAAATAACGAATGTAAAGGGCCAACATAGGCGCAATCGATTGGGCAGAAATCTGGATAATCATACTGGTCACAAAAAGGCCAATCAACATAGATTTGCTGGGAATTTTTGCAAAAACCTGAGAAAGAGTCATCATCTCTCCCTTTTCGACAGGCTTGAAATTCTCTCGCAAACCAAAGATAGTTAAGAGGCAGCAGATAAATAGAATGAGTCCAACCAATAAAAAGGTACCCCTCATGCCAAACGCCTCAGACAAGGTACCACCTAACAAAGGGCCAATCAGAACACCTGCCGTTAGACCCGTAGACAAGGTCCCCAAGGCATAGCCAGAACGGTTCTGAGGAACCTGACTAGCAATTAATGCTGTGGCATTTGGGACATAGCCCGCAAATAAACCATTCAGCGTTCTCAAGAAAAGTAGCCAAAAAACATTTGGGACTAAGGCAAGACCTCCCATTGTAAAAGTCATCACCATGCTGGCCCTAATCATCATGGGCTTTCGACCATAACGGTCAGCAAGGCGTCCCCAAATAGGGGAAACCAAGGCAGAGGCTAGAGCAGAGATGGCAACAGACAAGCCAGTATACCATTCGACCATGTCTCCTTTAACACCCAGTTCCTCAATGTAGAGGGCCATGAAAGGCATAACAATGGAGAAACTAGCTCCAGTAAAAAAGGTTCCTATCCATGCAATTTTAAGGTTACGTTGCCAATCAGTACTTTTAACCTCTTTTTGGCGCAAATAATCATCTTCTTTCTAAAATTCACTATCCATTATATCACAATGGCTAGCTATGAGGAGCTCGTTAAATCATTTATTGCACTCTTAACCTTTTTCTTCAAATCATCGAGACTACCGTCATTATCAAGAACCAAGCTGGCATAAGGCTTTTTCTCAGCTGAAGACATTTGGCTATCAATACGCATCTTAGCTTCCTCAACACTTAAGTGATTACGTTTCATCAAGCGTTGGCACTGGACCTCCGGTGACACTGCCACCAACCAAATCTGATCAAACCAGTCCTGATACCCATTTTCAATAAGCAAGGGAATATCCATGAAAAAAACATCTTCTTCCTTGGCCAAACGATCCCTCTGAGCTGCTAGTTCCTCTCGAATAATTGTCCCTTGAATCTCAGCAGACCGCTGTCTCATCTCCTCATTGGAAAAAATCAGTTGCCCTAGTTTAGGACGATTCAATTCACCATTAGGAAGGAGAATTCCCTCTCCCAACCAATCAAGTAAGGCCTGGTACAGACGCCCCCCCTGGGCCTGCATGTCGTGTACAAGCTGATCAGCGTCAATGACCTTGTAACCTGCCTCTTTAATCATTTCAACTACAGTTGATTTTCCTGAAGCAATACCACCTGTTAACCCAATAATCATCGTTTCTGACAACGAGGACACAAATGTGTTCCTCTCCCTCCTAACTTGATTTTCTCAATTGTGCTTGCGCAGCGTAGACAAGGCTGTCCCGTCTTTCCGTAAACCTGCAAATAGTTCTGCATGGTCCCATCCTCACCAAGGGCATTACGATAAGTCCTTATGGTTGAGCCACCTTTTTCAATTCCTAGCTGTAAAATAGCAATCGCTTGATCGTGGACCCGCTTCATGGCTGCCTTGCTAAGCTTCTTTGCTGGCGTCTCAGGATGAACCTTAGCTGCCCAAAGTACCTCATCAACATAGATATTACCTAGACCAGCTACCAATTTCTGCTCCAAGAGGAGACTTTTAATGGGCTTTGCAGAGGTCATCAAGGCTCTCTCAAACGAGGCGTATTTAAAAGCCTTCTTAGTAGGCTCAGGACCAAGCTTTTTCTTTGTAAAATAAGCCTCCTCTTGATTTTTAGCCAATAAATCAAAGGTCCCAAACTTACGGACATCCTGATAAACAAGAGTCGAGCCATCATCTAAGGTAAAGAAAAGATGGAAATGCTTATTAGCAGGAACCTGATCTGTAAACAAGAGGTATTTTCCTTCCATGCGTAAGTGGGAAATCATAATCAACTGTCCAAAGTCAAAAATCAAGTACTTACCTCTACGTCGCATGGCTTGAATAGTTTGGCCAGGTAAGTCATTCAAAAAACTATCATAGGAGGTCTTAATCATTTTCGGAACCTTAACTTCAACAGACAAAATGGTCCGACCTACAACTAACCTTTCTAAACCTCGTCTAACAGTTTCTACCTCAGGTAACTCAGGCATCTGCTCCTCCTTCTAGCAAGAAAGCCGAGCAAGTGCCCAGCTTTTTAATATTCTTTTTCATTGTAACCAAAATCGGCCAAATCAAGTTTTTTATCACGCCAATTTTTCTTAACCTTAACCCAGGTTTCAAGGAAGACCTTGTCCCCAAGCATAACTTCAATATCTTTACGGGCAAGGGTACCAATCTTCTTGAGCATAGAACCTTGCTTACCAATGACAATGCCTTTTTGGCTGTCACGCTCAACCATGATCGTCGCACGAATATGAATCTTATCCGTGTCTTCATCACGCTTCATCTCATCAATGACAACAGCAACAGAGTGTGGAATTTCTTCACGTGTCAACTGAAGGACTTTTTCACGAATCATCTCCGATACCAAGAAACGCTCAGGGTGATCGGTGATTTGGTCCGCTGGGAAATATTGGAACCCTTCCTCAAGGTTATCACTCAAGACATCCACAAGATGAGAAACATTGTTCCCTTGGAGGGCAGATATCGGGATAATCTCCTTGAAATCCATTTGTGTACGGAAATCGTCAATCTGCTCTAGGAGCTGATCTGGATGAACCTTGTCAATCTTATTGATTACCAAGATAACTGGAACCTTAGCTTGTTTAAGACGTTCGATAATCATATTATCACCCTTACCACGGGGTTCATCCGCTGGTACCATAAAGAGGACGGTATCCACTTCACGAAGGGTTGAATAAGCAGATTCCACCATGAAATCTCCAAGAGCCGTCTTAGGCTTGTGAATCCCTGGGGTATCGATAAAGACAATCTGTTCCTTATCGGTTGTGTAAATCCCCATAATTTTATTACGGGTTGTTTGAGCCTTATCACTCATGATAGCAATTTTTTGCCCCATAACATGGTTCAAAAACGTTGATTTTCCTACATTAGGACGGCCAAGAATAGCCACAAATCCTGATTTAAATGTCATAAAACTTCTTTCCTATTTCCTTTTAATTGAAAATTAAGTGCCAAATTTTAGGTATAAAAACAATCATACCCGTAATGAGTGCATAACAAGAAACCACTAAAACAGCTCCTGCAGCCATATCCTTGGCATTTTTGGCTAGCATCGAAAAGTGATAATTACTGGCCAAATCGACAACATTTTCAATGGCAGAATTAACGATCTCTAGGGCAATTACGAGAAAAACTGCCATCAAAAGAAAGAGCCATTCTGTCGCAGACACACGAAAAATCAAGCCAGCCAATACCACCAAGATAGCTGAAACCAAATGCTTGCGCATGTTGCGTTCTTCTTTAAAAGCTGTGATAATTCCTGTTAGAGCAAACTCAAAACTAGCTGTAAATTCTCTGTTTTTCCACTTTTTTTGTGGGTTATTGTCGCGTAAGTCCATAAGCAGTCAAAATTTCTTCCTGTAATCCAAACATTTCCGCTTCTTCTTCTGGAGTATAATGGTCGTAGCCATTGATGTGAAGAAAACCGTGAACAGCCAAGAAGCCCATCTCACGCTCGAAACTATGACCATAATCCTCAGCTTGCTCATGAGCCTTATCAACAGAAATAAAGAGTTCACCGATATAACTATCAAACTCTCCCATCATTTCAGCTAATTCAGGATTTTCAGCCAACTCTTCCTCATCAAAGCTAATGTCTAATTCAGGCTTATACTCCAAACTAATAACATCAGTTGGACGGTCCGTATCACGATATTCCAGGTTTAGCTCGTGGCTACGTTCGTTGGTTACAAATGTAACCGCCATTTCTTTGTCTTCCTTGCCAAGTCTTTGTGCTGCAAAATCTAGCAACTCCAAGGTTTGTTCTTTTAATTTCTCAGAGACTTGTCCAGTCTCATCAATCATTTCAATATACATAAGATACTTTAGGAACGGCAATGCTCACTTCAAACATAGAACCGCTCGCTTCCTTTCACTAACTCATTAGCTTTTTTATACAAATACTCAAATACATAGAATACTAGCCCAGAGTATTTTTGGTCTAATATTAATCACCTCATTATACCATAAGGACACAGAAAAAGCAGACTTAAGGCTAATTGTCTGCTTTTTGTAGGACGTCTCTGGGAATCGTTTACTTATCTAAATTATCCTTAAGACGTTGAATATGAATGGTTAAAAAGACTTGTTCGTCTAAACTCAGCTCAAAGGCGTAACTTGTCTTGATATAAGCAACAATCTTTTGGGTACAGATAAAGGACTCTGGATAATTTATCTTAACTTGTTCGTAAAGGAAAGCATCATTCTTGCCACCACTAACTCCACTCACAATACGTTGTGCTAGGTATTGGAGATGTGTCATAAAACGGTTATACGAGAAACTATCCTCATCCAAATCATAACCAAAATGAAGACGGACAATGTCACTAATCCCAACCACAATTTGAGTCATCTGTCGGTCTTTTTCATGGAGACCCGCATCCTTCTGTGCATTGACAAAATGCAAAGCGATAGAGGCAGCTTCATCATCTGCCAACTGAACTTCTAAATCCTTGGCAATCAAACGAAGGGCTTGTTTCCCAATTTCATACTCCCGAGGATAAAATTTTCGAACCTCCCAAGCCAAAGGATTCTGCAAAGAAACACCCTCTCTACTTCTTTCAATAGCGTAATGTAGGTGGTCTGCAAGAGCTATGAAAAAAGAGGGTTCAAACTTGGTTTGCAAGACAGCTTCAGCAAAAGTAAGAATATTCAAAAAGACCTGCATTTCACCGTCAGGCAAATCGACATAAACACGAGACCATTCCTCTACTGCCTCTGTATTTCCCAAAACAAAAGTCTTTTCTATCTTTTCCTTATCAACACGGTCTCCGACCTTCTTTTGAAAGCCTAGCCCCTTACCCATGACAATGTATTCCACATTATTATCCAAAGCTTGGACAACATTGTTGTTTAAAACCTTTTCAATCTTCATCATGATTCCTCGTTATAAAAGCGCTTACTTTATTTTACCAAATTTTTATTGAGAAACCTATTTACTACAAACAAAAAGTGCTGGCCTGACCAACACCTCTTACTTATAATTCTGTTCGATTTTCGATAGCTCTTAGCAAAGTCACTTCATCAGCATACTCAATGTCAGAACCGACGGCCAAACCACGCGCTAAACGAGTCACCTTGATTCCTGCAGGTTTAAGGACACGAGAAATATACATAGAGGTTGCCTCACCATCTGCTGTTGCATTAGTGGCAATAATAACCTCGTCAACCTCGCTGTCCATAAGACGGGTAATCAAACTTTTCAGGTTAATATCGTCAGGCCCAACACCATTCATAGGGGAAATAAGTCCTTGAAGCACATGGTAGAGACCACGGTATTCCTGAATCTTTTCCATAGCTGAAACATCTTTGGAGTCTTCAACAACCAAAATCTTAGTACGATCTCTGGTTTCATCGGTACAAATATTACATGGATCATCATCTGTCAAACGACCACAGACCGAACAATAAGTCAATTCACGTTTTGCTGCCAAGAGGTTTTTTGCGAAATCATTGACATCTTCATCAGACATGCTAATGGTATAAAAAGCTAGGCGTGTCGCTGTTTTAGCCCCAATTCCAGGGAGTTTTGAAAAACTATCAATCAGCTTCGCAATTGGAGTAGGATAAAGCATGAAGGCCTCCTGTTCTTTATATTTTTTTATTCATCACTTATCTTTTGTCACTTTCATGGATAAGTCTTTAGCCAAGAATAAACACTCAAACACTATATCACAGAAAAATCCCTCGTGCAAGGCACAAGAGATTTTAGATATTTAGTGAGTACTTTGATAAAGCTCCATGATAGATTTTACCGCATTTTGTTGGGCCTTGCTCTTAGAGTCTAGAGCGTGTGGATACATAATACCTACAGCCAACTTAGTGCCATCTTTTGCGGTCGCATAGGCAACCGCATTAAGGTTAACCGTTGTTACAGAATTACCGGAACCATCCGTCGCATAGGTTTCGGCCGTCCCTGTTTTACCACTAATCGGAATGATAGAACTTGCCATAGCTTTACCAGTCGCAAGGCTAGAGCCAGAATTGACCACATCATTGAAACCTTGTTGGATAAGGCCTAATTGCTCAGAATCGAGAGGTAAGGTATTTAATACACGTGTATCTACCGTTGAAGCTAGAGTTCCTAGACTACCATTAGCTCCTGCATCGTAGATACCTCCAACAATATGGGGTGCTACACGTTTACCACCATTGGCAATTGAAGCAACATACTGAGCCAGCTGAATGGTTGTATAAGAGTCGTACTGACCAAAGGCCTCTGTCAAGACGTTGGCTACATTGTAATTCTTAGAAATGTAACCTTCTGATTCTCCAGGTAAATCAAGTCCTGTAGACACCCCCATACCAAAATCAGCATAGGTGTCACGAAGCGTCGTCATGGCCTTATCCATATTGTCAGTCGACAAGGCCATACCTGGAACATACTGTTGGCCAAGTAGTTTAATTGCAATCTGCACCATATAGGTATTTGATGAGTATTCTAGAGCCTGTGTCGCGGTAATAGCACGGCTACCTTGGTCTGTAAACCAAGATGTGATAGGGGCTGAACCGGCAATGTTGATGGGTTGGTCAGTCAAGACCTGATTTCCATAAATGGCACCTGAACGCCAACCAGCAGTTAAGGTTGCTCCCTTAACAACAGATCCTGGGATGAAGACATCAGTGATTGTTCCTAAGGCATTGGCCTTAAAATCTTGTGCTCCTTGTTCATGTTTTTGCCCTGCCATAGCAAGTACAGCACCAGTGTCAGCATTCATAACCACTGCATACATTCCTTCAGAATAGGTTGCTTTATTCTCTGAAATTTCTGAAGAAAGCTGTTGACCTAGGATATCTTCAACTCCTTTTTGGAAATCAAGGTCGATGGTCAACTGCAGATTGTTCCCCTTGCTGCCCTTTTGAGTGATTTTATCACTAGCAACTTCGCCTTCCTTGTCTACTGTAATCTCACGAACAGTATGTTTTCCTTGTAGTTTCTCTTCATATTCTTTTTCTAGATAGGACGTTCCTACACGGTCATTAAGGGCATACCCTTTTTTGAGGTACTCCTTGGCATCTTCTTGTGGCAAACCTGCTTCTGAACTTGAGACTTTCCCGATAAGAGGTGACAAGGCTGAATCAACCGTATGACGTTCCCAATCCTTAGCAACCGTAATACCATTGAGTTCCTTCTGTTTAGCTGCTACAATCGCAATTTGTTCAGGCGTCAAGTCTCCTGTTTTCAATGTAACTGTTGAGAAATTAGAAACAGCATTCATCTGTGAGTAAATGTAGACAATCTTAAGCTCATCCTCAGAGTAATCCACTGCTTCATCAGGAACTGCATCAACAGCATTGTTGTAAATAGTAGCTTCAGCTAATTTATTACCAAATTTATCTGTTTTCTTGTCGTTTGGAAGATCATTAACAACACGCTTATAAGTGGCAGAGTCCGCTAGATAGAAATCTCGTTTTTGACGTGCTGTTACCTTCGTTTCCGTCAGAGTCACCATGGTCGCCAACTTTTCAGCGACCTTCTTCATCGTATCTGATGACACCAAATTGCTACGTGTGAAGGTGATAACATCCTTACTCTGGTTGGTCGTGAGGGCAACCCCTTTAGCATCAAAGATTTGCCCACGTTCGCTTGCAATCCTAACTGTATACTTAGAATTATCCTCTAATTTCTTCGTATAAAACGATTTGTTATAAACCTGCATATAGGTCAAACGTGCAAAAAGCAACAAAAAAAGGACAAAGACTACACCAAAAAGCAAGTAAACACGACGGGAGATGCTTACTGGCTTTCTAGGTTTATTCGCTCGTTTTTCTTTTCGTTTTTGGCGCCGTTTTTCCCATTTTTGACTGAGTTTTTTCGAAAATAATGTCACTTTTTTTCCTCTATATTCTCATAAAAATTCTCTTTTATTTTATCACAAATAAGCTTTAGCAAACTTAAAAAAATGTCGAAATCTAAAAAAACTTGCCTCACTATAAGACATGTTTTTTAGATTATAATGACAACTTTTTCATCCAGCTAGGAATGGCTTTACTGATATGAGTCGGTAAAACCACATAGGCATTTTTAGCCAAATCATCTGCGATAGCTGAGTGAAGCCAGACAGCAACTGTAACTGCTTTATAGGAGTCAACCGAAGCGAATTGGACCAGAAAACCAGTAATCATACCAGCCAAAGTATCTCCCATGCCTCCTGTGGCTTGATAGGGGCCACCAACTTCTAAATGAGCTACTGTTTCACCTTGATAGACAGCGGTCTTGTGACTCTTGGCAACTAGGATTGTCCCAGCTTGGAACTCTCCCAAGGCTTTCTGGGTGTTAGAGACTGTCTGCTCTGGAATCCTTAAACCAGACAAACGTTCCCATTCTTTTTGATGCGGGGTGAGAGTAAGGTGACAATCTGGTAAGTCCTTCTTAGTCTTCTTAGCCAAAAGATTAAGAGCTGAGCCATCAACAACCAAGTTCTGATCTGCCTTAATATTTGCTAGAACCAAATCCATAGCTTGTCTAGCTACACCATCCTCACCTAGGCCAGAACCGATTAATACCACATCAGCTGCCCTAAGATTATCAAGAAATCTTTCAGTCTCTCTAAGGTCAAAAGCCATGGCTTCAGGGAGATGGGCATGAAGGGCTGTGATGTTGTCACGATCCGTAGCCACTGTGACCAGGCCTGCCCCACTATTGACACAAGCTATGGCAGCCATAATGATGGCACCACCATAAGGGTAAAGCCCACCAACTAAAAGCACTCGACCGTAAGAACCCTTATGGGACTCTCTCAAGCGAGGTTTTATCACTTGCCTAGCTAAATCGTCATCAACTTTCATAAACTATCCTTTCGCACTACGAAGAGCAGCTTGATAGGTCTGTTCCATAAGCATGGTAATGGTCATAGGGCCTACACCACCTGGAACAGGCGTGATCATGCCAACCTTATCTTTCACTTGATCAAAATCAACGTCACCACAAAGTTTGCCTTCTTCATCACGGTTGATTCCCACATCAATGACAACAGCACCCTCTTTGACATAGTCTTCTGTTACAAATTTTGCACGTCCAATAGCTACAATCAAGACATCTGCCTTGCTGCAAACCTTAGCCAAATTCGGTGTTCGTGAGTGGGTCAAGGTAACTGTAGCATTTTTTTCCAAAAGAAGCTGAGCCATAGGTTTACCAACAATGTTACTACGTCCGATAATAACCGCTGTCTTACCTTCTAATTCAACATTGTACTCACGAAGGATTTCCATAATCCCAGCAGGTGTACAAGGTACCATTTGACGACGACCATTCCAAAGATTACCAGTATTCATAGGATGGAAACCATCGACATCTTTTTTAGGATCAATAGCCAAAAGAATACGCATTTCATTAATATGATTTGGCAATGGCAACTGAACCAAAATACCATGGAATAGCGGATCCTGGTTATATTGTTCAATAACCTCAATCAATTCTTCCTCACTAATACTCTCAGAAAGATTGATCGTCTGGCTATGGAAGCCAGCTTTTTTAGCAGCACGTTCCTTATTACGCACATAAACCTGACTGGCAGGGTTATCACCAACCATGATTACCACTAGTCCAGGCACAATCCATTCATTTTCTTTAAGACGTGCTACCTTTTCTTGCAATTGATCCTGCATTTTAGCAGCTAGGGCCTTACCATCCATTATTATCGCCATGGGTGTTCTCCAATACATACTTTTTTTCAATTATACCATAGTGAGAGCTCTTTGTGACTAAATTTTCTAAATTTTCAAAAAGACATCTTAAATACGAAACTAAAAAAGCTGGAATCACCTTCCAACTTTTTTCTGATTATGCTTAGTGACTAGTCCACAAAACCATTTTGCTGACTCCAGCCCTTAATAACCTTCAAGGTCTTCTGCTGGAATTTGCCACTTTCATACATGTGATCTGCACCCGTTAAGGAGACAAGAACGGAATCACGGTAGTTCTTAGCCGTTCTTCTGGCAATATTAGGATGAGTCATCTTATCCTTAGTCCCAGAAATGACGAGAACAGGACATGAAATCTGACTAAAGTCAACGTAAGCTGCTTTTGTCTTATCAAACCAATGAAGAGCCATCTGAGTATAAACTTTTCCTGATTCAGGAACCAGATCAGCAAAAACTTCCTCTTTCAAAGATTCCTCTTGTTCATTCATGCAATACTTGAAAAACTCCTTTTTATACGGAGGCATGGCTTTTTTCCAAAATCCCCAACGTAAAAAGTGTTTGCCAAAACAAGCTAACATGGTTGGATAAAAGGCAAAAATATCTGCTGTTGGTGCTGGTCCCATGAGAATCATACCAGCTACTTCTGTTTTTTCGGCAACCATCTGAGCCACTAAACACCCTAAAGAGTGTCCCAAGATAAGTGGTGGTTGGTCAAGACTTTCAATCAAGGCCACTAAATCATCTCGATAGTCCTGCAAGGTAACAGTCCCAACTTTAGCTAGGCACTCTTGATAAGGTAGGTCATGGTAACGAAAGCTAGGTGTATGCACCTTATATCCCATTTGACGTAGACCTGTCGCAAATCCTCCCCAAACATTGCCATCACACCAGGTCCCATGAATTAGGATAATCTCTCTATTCAAAACCATTCCTTATACATCTCCTTTTTTTGTTAAAAATTTAGATTATTTATCTATCTTATAGTATCACACTTCCAACCTAGATACCTTTATACATTTCTTACAATCGTAAGAAAATGGTCTCTTAAATGAATAAGAGACCATTTTTCTATATATTATCAGCGATTAGCCTTATGCATTTCTTCCTTAACCGGACAAGAACACTCGCAATCGCCACAAGATCCTTTGCCTTTGATATAGTGACGGATGCCAAGACCAGCTAAAGCAAAAATAATAAAAGCAATGATAAAGGTAGACATAACAATTCCTCCTAAACCTAAATATGAGCTTCTTGAAGATTATCCAAGCTAATGATTTGATCCTTAATCTGACGTGGTTTACGAACAACAAAGTAAATCATCGTTACTAAAAGTAAGAAAGCAACAAAAGTCCAAATTGTCATTGACTTACCGTACAGGATGACTTGGCCAAACTGGTAAAGGATTAAACTCACACAATAAGCTAGGCCTGTTTGGAAACCGATAGCCCCAACTGTCCATTTCAGATTGGCCATTTCACGCTTAATAGCTCCAATAGCCGCAAAACATGGTGCACAAAGTAGGTTAAAAATCAAGAAGGAATAGGCAGCTAAGGAAGAATAATCTCCTCGTAGAGCCTCAGCCAGACCCGCCTCACTGCTATTATGATAGAGAATACCAAAGGTGGCAACAACGGTTTCCTTGGCAGCTAAACCTGTAAGAGCCGCAACTGTTGCCTTCCAATTCCCAAATCCGAGTGGGTCAAAAATCCAAGACAAGCCCTTCCCTAAAGTCGCCAAAATGCTAACTTCTGTATCTACAGTATGTAGGGTAAAGTTGTAGTTAGACATAAACCAGATAAGAACCGTCAAACTGAAAATGATGGTTCCCGCACGTTTGACAAAACTCAAAGCCTTACCAAAGGCATAACGCAAGACCGACATGGCTTTAGGCCAGTGGTAGGCAGGCAATTCCATAATAAACGGACTGGTTAGACCACCCAAAAAACTCGTCTTTTTGAGGGCAATACCCGATAGGATAATGGCAGCCATCCCAATAAAATAGGTACTTGGTGCTACTAAAGAATTACTAGGGAAGAAAGCTCCAGCAATCAAGGCAATAATTTCCAACTTGGCCGAACAAGGCATAAAGGTTGCTGTCATAATGGTAATGCGACGGTCCCTTTCATTTTCAATGGTTCGACTAGACATAACCGCTGGCACCCCACAACCTGTAGAAATCAACATAGGAATAAAGGATTTTCCAGAAAGTCCAAAACGACGGAAAATACGGTCCATAACAAAGGCAATACGACTCATATATCCAATGTCCTCAAGCACACCCAAACAGATAAAGAGCACAAAAATTTGAGGAAGGAAGCCTAGAACTGTCCCAATCCCAGCGACAATCCCATCAACAATCAAAGACTTAAGCCAGTCCTGAACTTGAAGATAGTCAAGACCAGAAGTTACCAAATCTGGAACATACTTACCAAAAAGCACATCGTTAGCCCAGTTTGTCCACATGGTTCCAACAGTCTGAATAGATAAGAAATAAACCAAATACATAACCACTGCGAAAATTGGCAAGGCCAAAATACGATTGGTGACAATCCTATCAATCTTATCTGACAAGGTTAGGGCAAAATCTTCTGTATGACTTTGAGCCATCTGGCAGACACGTTCGATAAAGGCATAACGCTCATTAATGACAATTGACTCCGCATCTTCGGTGAAAACTTCCTCAGTGATTCGAATGATGTCTTTGATTTCTTTTCGTTGGAATGGGGACAAGTCTAGCTCAGCCTCAACTAAAGCATCGTGTTCAAAGAGTTTAATGGCGTAAAAACGAGCAGACCTTTGCGGCACCGAATTTCCCAAGACTTCCAAAATTTGTGAGATGGCAGCTTCTAATTTATCGTCATAAATTGGAAAGGCAATGTCAGCAACTGTAGAAGTCGTCGTATGGGACGCCTTCTTCACTACCTGATCCACACCAGTTTGCTTGAGAGCACTAGTAGCTACTACTGGGACGCCTAGATGATAAGATAATTTATCAACATTAATCTGTTTTCCCTGAGCCTCTAGAACATCACTCATGTTAAGCGCTAAAGTGACTGGAATACCTGTCTCAATCAACTGCGTTGTCAGATAAAGGTTACGTTCCAAATTGGTCGCATCGACTACATTTAAAATGCTGTCGGCCCTTTGGCTCAACAAATAGTCACGCGCTACCTTTTCTTCAGGGCTATAGGGTGACATTGAGTAAATCCCTGGTAAATCCTGGATTTCTAAATCCTTATTCTTTTTGACCAGACCACTTTTTCGTTCTACGGTAACACCCGGCCAGTTACCAACACGCTGATTGTTCCCTGTTATCAGGTTGAATAAACTGGTTTTACCACTATTAGGATTACCTATTAATGCAATTTCTGTCATTTTTCCTCTCCCTCATCCAGCATGACCACACTAATCATTTGCGCTTCTGACTTGCGTAGGGTTAATTCATACCCTCTCAAACTAATTTCTAGAGGATCTCCCAAAGGGGCTACCTTACGCAACAACACCCGAGTACGCTTTGTAATTCCCATATCCATAAGACGTCGTTTGGTTTCATTTGCTGAAAAAATATCAGTAACGATAGCCGAACGTCCAACTGGTAATTCAGAAAGAGGTATCTTTTCCTGATCTTCCTCGGCAGGTGCCAAATCAATCTTATCCAGAATCGACGCATCAAAGGCTAAGCGACTCCCTTTAACGATAATAATAGCACTATTCTTGGTCTTAGTTACCACCTCAATCGTTTCACCGGCAGCCAACCCTAGATTAGATAAGTGCAAAAGACTATCCTTAGGGAGGTTAATGCCAAGAATCCGGTAAGGCGTTTTTAAGGCCGCATTATATATGAGCATATTTCTTGACCTACTTTATTATTTTTGATACAGCATCATTATAGCATATTTATCCATCTTTTCCGCAATATTATCCTAAACAAGAATGATTCTAGAAAAGTAGAACACAAAAAGAAAAGGCTGGAAAAGTTCCAGCCTTCACAAACAATGTATATATACTTAATGAATATCTTATAAAACCTTACTCAAGAAATCTTTAGTACGATCTTCCTTAGTATTGTCGAAAATCTCTTGTGGTGTACCTTCTTCGACAATGACACCGCCATCCATAAAGATAACACGATCAGCCACTTCATAAGCAAATCCCATTTCGTGGGTAACGATTGCCATTGTCATCCCTGATTTAGCAAGATCCTGCATAACTGATAGAACTTCACCAACCATTTCTGGGTCAAGGGCTGATGTTGGTTCGTCAAACAAGAGAACGTCTGGATCCATAGCCAAACCACGTGCAATCGCAATACGTTGTTGCTGACCACCAGATAGACTTGTTGGGTAGGCATCTGCCTTATCTTTCAAGCCAACCTTTTCTAAAAGTTCCATAGCCTTTGCTTCTGCATCAGCTTTAGAAACACCCTTAGTCTTAATTGGTGACAAGGTGATATTTTCTTTAACTGTCATATTAGGGAAGAGGTTAAACTGTTGGAAAACCATTCCCATCTTCTCACGCATTTTGAAAATGTCGTTATTTTTATCTGTAATATCCACACCTTCAAAGGAGATAACACCTTTTGTAGGTTTCTCAAGCAAGTTCATTGAGCGTAGGAAGGTAGATTTTCCTGATCCTGAAGGACCAATGATAACCACTACTTCACCCTTTTTAATATCTAGATCAATCCCTTTGAGAACTTCGTTCTTACCAAAATACTTGTGAAGATTTTTAATCTCAATAATTGTTTCTGCCATTATTTACGTCCCTCCCCAAGTCGTTTTTCCATTTGTTTCAAGAGTGCCGTCATAGCCGTTGTCACAATCAAATAATAGAAGGCTGCGAACAAGAGCGGTGTCAAGGTCAAGTAGGTTGTTGTTGCAACAGTTTGTGCACCATTCCACAATTCCATAACCCCGATGGTTTGCAAGAGCGAACTATCCTTGATAATAGTAACAAACTCGTTACCCAAGGCAGGCAAGATATTTTTAATGGCTTGAGGCAAGACCACATAACGCATGGTATTCCATGGACGGATACCTAGTGAGTAGGCAGCTTCAACCTGACCTTTAGGAATAGACTCGATACCTGCACGTACACTCTCAGAAATATAAGCACCACTGTTCAAAGAAAGGACGATAATACCTGGAACGATACGTGACAAATCAAGGTTCAAAATACCAAACTGAACAGTTGGAAGATTCATGTGGATGAGGTTAAAAGCAATCATAATCTGTACAACCATAGGAGTCCCACGGAAAACCCAAACATAAAGGCTTACCAACCACTCCAAAGGTTTGATTCCAGAACGCTTGGCCAAGGATACCAAAACCCCAAGGATGGTTCCGAAGAAGACCACGCAGACCGAAATCATAATTGTTACTAAGACACCATAGTTAAAGTAAGACCAAAACTGTGGTAGAAATGAAAAATTCATCTAGATACTCCTTACTAATATTCTTCAATATTATATCAGAAGACTGTATAATAATAAAGTATTTTCTTATAAATGCGATATTTCAGTATAAAAACTAAGTTATAGACCTAGCTAGCAAAACTCTTAAGCAATACAACTCATGTATTTCCAAGATGACACCACGCCAAAAACTTTGCCAATGAGTTGAAACACTGCCTGTTTTGACAAGCCATACAAGCATCACCCCATGTTTTCATCCTGATAAAAATGCCTGAAACTCGATAGCTTCAGGCATTCTGATTTTTGGAATCTTGTAAAGTTCCAAAATAATTTATTAGTAAAGCAAATCGTAGATTTCCATTGCAATCAAGTCGATGCTATCAAATGAATAAGATTCACGTGCTTCAACGTCACGCAATGTGAAAACTGGACCATTTTCAGGATCGTTGCTAAATGATACTTCGGCAACAACCACTCCTTCACGTTCAAAATTACGTTTCAAATTACCACCATCAGCCGCCATCATTTCAAGACGGTTAATGATTCTCACCAAATGTGATTCCATGTTATTTCTCCTATTAATTGTGTATTTCTTACTTATTTTATCACACTTATGGGAAAAATGGGGGAATTTTAAATATTTTTCAAGGAATTGTACATAATGGCCTTGATAGAATGCATACGATTCTCAGCTTCTTGGAAGATGATATCACTGTATTTTTGGAAGACTTGATCAGTGATTTCTAACTCTGCCAAACCGTATTTGTCATAGATTTCTTGCCCAATTTGGGTATTGAGATCATGAAAAGCTGGGAGACAGTGCATAACGATAACATCTGGATTTTCCGTCTTGGCAAGTAGGTCTGCATTAATTTGATAAGGCAGGAGTAAATCAATACGAGATTTAAAGTCTACTTCTTCACCCATAGATACCCAGACATCCGTATAAAGCATATCCACTCCCTTGACCTCTGAAATATCATCTGTAATGGTTAAATCGGCACCATTATTATGTTTCTGAGCTAAAGCTACAATCTCATCTTCGGGTTGCAGCACCTCTGGGGCAATAATCTTGACATTAACGCCTAAAATAGCCGAAGTGACCAAAAGTGAGTTGGCCATATTATTTCTACCATCTCCAATATAGGCGATGGTCAAGCCTTCCAAACTACCAAAACGCTCCTTCAAAGTCATGAAATCCGCAATCATTTGCGTTGGATGCCAGGTATCCGTCAAACCATTCCAGACCGGAACTCCTGAGTACTTAGCCAAATCCTCGACATCTTCTTGCTTAAACCCACGGTATTCGATTCCATCAAACATAGAACCAAGCACCTTGGCTGTATCAACTACAGATTCCTTTTTACCTAACTGAATGTCTCCAGCACCAAGGTAGGTCACATTCATACCTAGGTCCTGACCAGCCACTGTAAAAGCTGAGCGGGTTCTTGTAGATGTTTTTTCAAAAATCAGGGCAATATTTAAGCCATCTAAATATTTATGCGGAATTCTTTCCTTCTTTAGCTGTTTAAATTTTATAGATAAATCGATTAACTCCTCAAGTTCCTGCTTGGTAAAGTCGATTTCTTTCAAAAATGATTTAGCTTGTGTCATAGGTATCTCTCTTTCGTTCTGAATAATATAAAAACATTATATAATATTTATGCATTTTAGACAAGTATTTTTGAATTTAAATTCAATATTAGCACTCTTGTTAAGAGAGTGCCAAATCTAGATGCTTTTTACTTGCAATCTACCTTCCGCATGCTATAATGGAGACATAGATTTGACCTTTTTTGACCAAGATTATTTTCAATAAAGGTCTTTCCCAATTCAGATAGAAAAGAGGTACTGATATGCTCTGTCAAAACTGTAACCTTAATGAAGCTAGTATTCATTTGTATACCAATGTAAATGGTAATCAGCAACAAGTTGACCTCTGTCAAAATTGTTATAAAATCATGAAATCTGATCCAGAGAACCCCCTCAATCAATTCAATCAAACAGGAGGTTCCAACTTCTTCGACGATTTCTTCAGCGACCTAAATAACTTCCGTTCTTCTAACGGCGATCTTCCCAATACACCTCCAACACAAGAAGGTGGTAACCGAGGAAACGGTGGCAATACACAAGGACCAGGACGTCCAGGAGGACCACGCCAACAAGCTCCTCAACAGCCACAAGGTCTTCTTGAAGAGTTCGGCATTAACATCACTGACATCGCTCGTCGTGGAGACATTGATCCTGTTATTGGTCGTGACGAGGAAATCATTCGTGTCATCGAAATTCTTAACCGCCGTACCAAGAACAACCCCGTCCTCATCGGTGAACCCGGTGTCGGTAAGACTGCTGTCGTTGAAGGTCTAGCTCAAAAAATCGTTGACGGTAGCGTGCCACAAAAACTCCAAGGCAAACAAGTCATTCGTCTCGATGTGGTCAGCCTGGTTCAAGGGACTGGTATCCGTGGCCAATTTGAAGAACGCATGCAAAAACTCATGGAAGAAATTCGTCAACGTCAGGATGTTATCCTATTTATTGATGAAATCCATGAAATCGTAGGAGCTGGTAATGCCGGGGATGGCAATATGGATGCTGGAAACATCCTAAAACCTGCCCTTGCTCGTGGGGAACTTCAACTGGTCGGAGCAACTACACTCAACGAATACCGCATCATCGAAAAAGATGCTGCCCTAGAGCGTCGTATGCAACCAGTTAAGGTTGACGAACCAACGGTTGAGGAAACCATCACTATTTTGCGTGGTATCCAACCTAAATATCAAGACTACCACCATGTCAAATATACAGACGAAGCTATTACTGCAGCTGCAGAATTGTCCAACCGCTACATTCAAGACCGTTTCTTGCCAGACAAGGCCATTGACCTTCTCGATGAAGCTGGTTCTAAGATGAACTTGACCCTCAATTTTGTTGATCCTAAAGATATCGACAAACGTTTGATTGAGGCTGAAAACCTCAAGGCTCAAGCTACTCGTGACGAAGACTTTGAAAAAGCTGCCTATTTCCGTGATCAAATTGCTAAATACAAGGAAATGCAAAAACAAACCATCAAAGACCAAGATATGCCTGTCATCACAGAAAAACATATCGAAGCCATTGTGGAACAAAAAACCAATATTCCTGTCGGTGATTTGAAAGAAAAAGAACAATCACAACTTCTTAGTCTTGCTGATGATCTTAAATCACATGTTATTGGACAAGATGCAGCAGTTGATAAGATTGCCAAAGCCATCCGTCGTAATCGTGTTGGATTGGGTGCACCAAATCGCCCAATTGGTAGCTTCCTCTTCGTAGGTCCTACAGGAGTCGGTAAAACTGAACTCTCTAAACAATTGGCTATTGAACTCTTTGGTTCAGCTGACAGTATGATTCGTTTCGACATGTCAGAATACATGGAAAAACATGCTGTCGCTAAATTGGTCGGTGCCCCTCCAGGATACGTTGGTTACGACGAAGCTGGTCAGTTAACTGAAAAAGTCCGCCGTAATCCATATTCACTCATTCTTCTGGATGAGGTTGAAAAAGCTCACCCAGACGTTCTTCACATGTTCCTCCAAGTTCTTGACGACGGTCGCTTGACTGATGGTCAAGGGCGAACTGTAAGTTTCAAGGATACCATTATCATCATGACTTCAAATGCGGGTACAGGTAAAGTTGAAGCTAGCGTTGGCTTTGGAGCTGCCCGTGAAAATCGTACCAATTCTGTTCTTAACCAGCTTGGAGATTTCTTCAGCCCTGAATTCATGAACCGATTTGATGGTATTATCGAATTCTCTGCCCTTAGCAAGGAGAATCTCCTTACTATCGTTGACCTCATGCTTGATAATGTCAACCAACGCTTGGCTAACAATGGTATCCACCTCAGTGTAACTGAGAAAGTTAAGGAAAAATTGGTTGACCTTGGTTACGATCCTAAGATGGGGGCTCGACCACTACGTCGTACCATCCAGGACCATATTGAAGACGCTATTACTGACTTCTACCTTGAAAACCCAAATGAAAAAGATCTCAAGGCGGTCATGACTTCAAAAGACCATATCACCATTAAGTCTGCTAAAAAAGCTGAAAAAGCTACTCAGAAAGCTGAAACACCAAAAGAAACTGATTAAACAAAGAACCCAAGTCTTTATGACTTGGGTTCTTTATCTTTTCATTTCCTATTTTCAAATTTATCCCTAATTCTGCCTAAATCAATAGGAAAATGAGCAAAATTTTAGTATAATATAGGCAAATAAACGTAAGGAGCAACTCATGAATCCAACATTTGGTGACAAGGTTGAGGGAGCTCATTATCAAACACGTTACGGTGTTTATGCTGTGATTCCTAACCAAGAAAAGACAAAGATTATTTTAGTCCAGGCTCCTAACGGGGCTTGGTTTCTCCCAGGTGGAGAGATCGAAGCAGGCGAGGATCACTATAGCGCATTAGAACGCGAGTTAATTGAAGAACTTGGGTTTACAGCCACTTTGGGCCAGTACTATGGCCAGGCCGATGAATACTTCTATTCAAGCCACCGTGACACTTACTATTACAATCCAGCCTATATTTATGAAGTTGTAGATTTTTCAAAAATTGGCAAACCTCTTGAAGATTTCAATAACCTGGCTTGGTTTCCAATTGATGAAGCCATTGCTAAACTTAAACGTGGCAGTCATAAATGGGGAATCGAACAATGGAAAGAAACTAACACAACAACTGACAAATCCTAGGAGGAAACTATGAAACTCATTAATACGACCCGTACACACCAAGAACTCGTTCAAAACCAACTAGACAACACGGATGCCTTTCTCGTAGAGACCTACTCTGCTGGGAATACTGATGTTGTCTTTACACAAGCACCTAAGCATTATGAACTCTTGATTTCAAATAAACACCGTGCTGTTAAAGACAATGAATTAGAAGTTATCCGTGAATTCTTCCTCAAACGAAAAATCGACAAGGATATTGTTTTGATGGACAAACTCAGAACAGTACACACTGACAAATTGATTGAGATTTCATTCCCAACAACTGTATAAGACAAAACGGCTCTATAATTTCTGTAGTGGGTA
>NZ_KV832476.1:52008-55230 GCF_001837455.1 Streptococcus sp. HMSC068F04 | reverse complement strand
TTTCTTTTCCATGATAATTCTCCTTTCATTGTAAACTGTCGTTATTGAGAAGGAGTCTCTATAACTTCATTAACTAATGAGTGTTCCGTTTCCATCCGCATCAAAGTGATAGGTTTGCCCTTTAATAGTAATGTCAATATTTGACAAACGGGCACCTGAGTTAGCATCGTAGTAGTGGATTTTACCATCGACGGTGACTAGTTCACCTTTGGCTTGTTTACCGTTACTGTGGAAGTAGACTGGGACATTGTCAATGGTTTGTTCACCGGTAACTTTATCACCATTGACATCAACGTAGTAGAAATAGTCCTCACAATCGAAGTCTTTGCTTGAAAGTGGGTAGTGACTAATGTCTACTGGTATTGTATTATGATTGGGATCAAAAATAAAATTATGTGGGAACTGGATAAAAAAGTTATCGACAGGATTACCGTATTTATCTTGAAATTTCCAGTTATAGATATGGACGTAACGGTTTGTTACAAGTGCACCAGTATCCTTATCATAGTAGTGTCCATCAGGAGCAAAACGTCCCTTAACCTGTGCTCCATTAGGGAAGAAGTACATTTTGACATAATCAAGTGTTTGAGGTCCTTTTAGTGGTCGGCCTTCCCTATCAAGGTAATACCAGTCCTTTGCATATAAAGTTTCGCCATATATGGTACTACCAACGGAAGTCAATCCTTCTTTAAAAGTATTGGTCACTAGTTCACCAGAATCTTTGTCATAGAATTTACCGTTTTGAGCAACCCTTCCTTTGGTCTGAAAACCCCAAGGATTATCAAAGTATAGTTTTTGACCATTAATTTCAACTTCTCCTGTTGCAGCTGTACCATCTTTTGTAAAATAATACCAAGTTCCATTACGTTCGAAAAAGCGATTTTTCAAGACTTTACCACTATGATCAACATAATAGACCTTATTATTTTCATAGATAAAACGATCTCGTAACATTTCTCCAATGTCATATTGTTTATACGTATTTTCTGGACGGAAGTAATAGAAATCGCCATTAATTTCCTGAAGTCCAAGAACTATTTGTCCTTTATCATCAAGGTAGTAGGTTGAATCATTTTCATTAACAAAGCCTGCATGGGTTACTTTGCAACCATTGTCTTTATCATAGTAGTACTTAGGCATGTAATAATATTTGGAGATAAACTTCGGATCTCTTACAAATCCTCCTTTAATCTGTTTACCATTATGGGGATCGAACATAACATCTTGTCCATCAATAATGTAGGCCCCTTTTAGTGGGCTACCGTATTTATTAACATAGTACCAATTACCATTAACTTCAACGTAACGATTGGTTACGAGATTTCCTGTATTGATATCGTAGTAACCTTTAAGGTCATTATATATATCTAAATAGGCCCCTTTGACTTGTTGTCCATTATCCCGGAAGAATACTCTTTGTCCCTTAATGATTTGGGAACCGATAAGGTTTTCTCCGCTTGCATTCTTATAATACCAGTTACCCTGTTCATCGCTATAGTAGCCGTTAGGGTTTGGAGCATCTTTACCAATTCCATTTTCATCAAAGTTATAAGTCATCCCATTGATCGTTAGGCTTGTATTTACAACACGAGCTCCAGAATCAGGATCATAGTAACGGAGGACCCCATTATCAAGAACAAGTTCTCCTTTAGCTTGACGGCCGTTTGAGTAGAGATAGACGATTTGTCCATTAATAAGGGTTTCCCCATCTTTAGGACGAATAGCATTTCCATCATCACCGTAGTAGTACCATTTATCATTTTCTTTAATTGTTTGTTTTTTGACTAACTGACCGGTTTCTGAGTCAAAATAGTAACGACGGGTAATGTTTGTGGGCGTTCCATATTTATTAGAAGTTGGAAGAGTCTTTCCATCTTCTAGCTCTATGCTGATTCCTTTTTGCATGACACCAGAGTTGATTTCGAAATAATAAAGATTACCATCAATCATACGAGTTCCTGTATATTTAGAACCGTCATTATTGATAAAAAAGGTTCTTCCTTCTTTATCTTGAACGAGACCTTCTTTTCTAACTCTAGCTCCGGTGTTAGGGTCATAATAGTGCATCTTATCAAGATTACCAGAATACTTTTCACTAAAGTCTCCTTTGACTTGAGTTCCGTCATAATCAAAATAAACTTCTTGCCTATCAATGGTTTGTTCCCCCTTGAGAGGAATACCATCCTTGTCAACATAGTACCAGTTTCCCTTATATTCTAGATACCGTTTGGTTTGTAGTTGACCAGTATTATCATCAAAATAACGGTATAGTTTGTAATTTACGATTTGTGGTCCTTTAATTTGTTTTCCGTCCTCCCAGAAGGAGACTCTTACGTTATCAATCGTTTGATCTCCAGTAAGTTTTTTCCCATTAGCATCTTCATAGTACCAATTCCCCTGTTTATCACTGTAGTAGTGACCGCCAGTGATATTATTTTCAGCAGAGGGAACTTGAGAATTAGGGGTATCAGTATCACTAGTTGTTGGTGACACATTCTCAGCTGTAACACTCTCGCTAGTCGTTGCACCTACCTCAGAATGTGTAGTTTCCGGACTAGCTACTTCTGAACTAGCTGTGCTTGAGACTTCAGAGCTTGGTTTTTCAGAGACTGTTTCTGTTGAAGCCACTTCAGAGGTGACTACAGGTGTTTCTGACACTGTGGCAGCCTCGCTCGAAGCGGTAGTAGTCGTATTTTCTGTAGGTTTAGTTGTGGCTTCACTAGTTGCTGGAGCCTCGACGTCAATAGCACCTTCTTTGATGATGGCTTCAACAGTCGCTTCATTAACAGGGGTATGGTGTTCTTCAGCTGAAGCGTAGTTAAGGCCTGCAAAACTCAATCCTAAAGTAAGCCCTGTCACTGCAATAGTTACCCAATGTTTTTTAACTTTGTGAAGTTTAAAATGTACTTTCTTTTCCATGATAATTCTCCTTTCATTTTAAACTTTTACATATCACAAATAAGGACTGTCATGAGAGTTTATGAAAAGTGAGCATTGGGTAGAGTCCCTAACGATGTAAGTTAATCTTTTTATGGCAATCCTTATTTTCTCCCAATCTCCTCAATTTCAGTATTGTGAGACTGTTCAAGGCAAACATGAGTTATAGATAAATAATTTTTTGTAACACGAGAATGGTTTGAAATATGTTCTCCTTTCTATGCTTAGACTATCTCGTTTTTTTTAAGGCTATGAGACACAAAAAACTAGAGCTTCCTAGTATGA
>NZ_KV832476.1:0-51908 GCF_001837455.1 Streptococcus sp. HMSC068F04 | reverse complement strand
ACCCTACAATAAACCGTATTTAGGCATTAGGTAACTAATATCAATCTTTTAGATAATCCCCCAAGTGTCCTTTAAAGCAAAATTAAAACGCTTACATGTTCACCTAGCCTTATTATAATCCTTTTTTAAGAATAAACAACAGAAACTAACGGAATTATCAAAAATGTTAAAGAACTGACATAAAAGATTCTATATTTAGTTTCGTTAGTCAAATAAGAATTCACCTGTGTAAATCATTTATATTTTTAATTTTTGTTCCTCATAGACAGGACCTGGTCTTAGTCAGATGAAAAACTAGAGTCTTTCTATCTAAAATTTTCTTTTCAGAATTGTCTTTTTTAGGGCTGCTTCTCTCATAGTTTTGCTATCTCTTAAGCTTAATTGAAGCTTGCTTTAATGTTGAAAAGCCTTTAAGGATAAGCTTTTGAAGGTATTTGAGAATCAGATACTCTCTATTTAAGACCTTACATATGGTGTAAGGTCTCATTTTTGCTAATCAAAGTTAATATAACTGAGCTTGCGGCAGAGATTTATGAAAATAAGATGACTTTTTCCTATTTGTAATTTGTCTGAATATATCATAGAGTAGAGACAACAACAGAAAAAGGATGATTGCTATAGATGGAAAATAAGGTACGTTTTAAACTACACAAGGTTAAGAAAAACTGGGTAACTATCGGGGTGACCACTCTCTCAATGGTTGCCTTGGCAGGTGGAAGCCTTCTAGCTCAAGGAAAAGTAGAGGCCGATGAGACAAGTATGCCAAATGGAGATGGCCTGCAACAGCTGAGTGAGGATGGTACTGCCAGTCTAGTGACGACAACAACTGTTACTGAGCAAGCTAGTGCGCAAGCAAGTGTGTCAGCAGTAGCAACAGCCAGCGTAAGTCATGAAACAAGCTCTCAGGCGGCGACAAGTGCAGTCAGTCAAGAGGCAACTGTCCAAGCACAAACTAGTCCAGTTGCCAGTCAAGAAGTGGCAGTTTCTTCGCAAACTCAAGCTAATGCCCAAGAGACACAGACTACGGAACAGGTGTCACAAGGTCAGACATCAACTCAAGTAGCTGTGCAAGAACGCACACAGTCCACTCCTAGAGTCTTGACCAATGCAGCGCCATCAATTGCCACACGCGCTGCTGACAGCACTATTCGTATCAATGCTAACCGCAACACTAACCGCAACACTAACATTACGATTACGGCCAGTGGTACGACACCAAATGTCACCATTATCACAGGGCCAAACACTCCTAAGCCAAACGTGACGGTGACAAGTCCAAATGGCACAAGACCAAATGTGACCATTGTAACGCAGCCAAATCAACCCAACAAACCTGTTCAACCAAGTCAACCGTCCCAACCTAATAAGCCAGTCCAACCAAGTCAGCCAAGTCTTGACTATAAGCCAGTAGCTTCTAACTTGAAGACGATTGATGGCAAGCAGTATTATGTTGAAAATGGCGTTGTGAAAAAGAACACAGCGATTGAACTTGATGGTCGTCTTTATTATTTCGATGAGACTGGGGCTATGGTGGATCAAAGTAAACCTTTGTATCGTGCCGATGCCATTCCAAATAACTCTATCTATGCGGTTTATAACCAGGCCTACGATACGTCAAGCAAGAGTTTTGAACACTTGGACAATTTTTTGACGGCAGATAGCTGGTACCGTCCAAAACAGATCTTGAAGGATGGGAAGAATTGGACAGCTTCAACTGAGAAAGATTATCGTCCCCTTTTGATGACTTGGTGGCCAGACAAGGTGACACAGGTCAACTACCTCAACTATATGAGTCAACAAGGCTTTAGTGATAAGGCCTATACGACTGACATGATGAGCTATGACTTGGCAGCTGCTGCCGAAACGGTGCAACGAGGAATTGAGGAACGTATTGGTCGCGAGGGCAATACCACTTGGCTTCGCCAGTTGATGTCAGATTTCATCAAAACACAGCCTGGCTGGAACTCTGAGAGTGAGGACAATCTCTTAGTTGGTAAAGATCACCTGCAAGGAGGCGCTCTGACCTTCCTCAATAATAGTGCGACAAGTCATGCCAATTCAGACTTCCGCCTCATGAACCGCACACCAACTAACCAAACGGGGACACGCAAATATCATATTGACCGTTCAAATGGTGGTTACGAGTTGCTCTTGGCAAACGATATCGACAACTCTAACCCAGCTGTTCAGGCTGAACAACTAAACTGGCTCCACTACATCATGAACATTGGTTCAATCCTTGGCAATGATCCAAGTGCCAACTTTGACGGTGTCCGTATCGATGCAGTGGACAATGTGGATGCGGACCTCTTGCAAATTGCTTCTGATTACTTCAAGGAAAAATACCGTGTGGCTGATAATGAGGCCAACGCCATTGCTCACTTGTCAATCCTTGAAGCTTGGTCATACAACGACCACCAATACAATAAGGATACCAAGGGTGCCCAGTTGTCCATTGACAATCCACTACGTGAAACGCTTTTGACGACTTTCTTGCGTAAGAGCAATTACCGTGGCAGCTTGGAGCGCGTGATTACTAACTCTCTTAACAATCGTTCAAGCGAGCAGAAACACACGCCACGTGATGCCAATTATATTTTTGTGCGTGCCCATGATAGTGAAGTGCAAGCTGTTTTGGCTAATATCATCAGTAAGCAGATTAATCCCAAAACAGATGGTTTCACCTTCACTATGGATGAGCTCAAACAGGCCTTCGAAATCTATAATGCGGACATGCGCAAGGCTGATAAAAAGTACACCCAGTACAATATCCCAGCTGCCTATGCCACAATGTTGACCAACAAGGATAGTATTACTCGTGTTTACTACGGGGATCTCTTTACCGACGATGGCCAATACATGGCTGAAAAATCACCATACTATAATGCCATTGATGCCCTGCTTCGTGCTCGCATTAAATATGTAGCAGGTGGTCAAGACATGAAGGTCACTAAGCTTAATGGCTATGAAATCATGTCATCTGTGCGTTATGGTAAGGGGGCAGAAGAAGCCAACCAGCTTGGTACTGCTGAAACACGCAACCAAGGAATGCTGGTCCTTACAGCCAACCGTCCAGATATGAAGTTGGGAGCTAATGATCGTCTGGTAGTCAATATGGGAGCTGCCCACAAAAATCAGGCTTACCGTCCATTGCTTCTCAGCAAATCGACAGGTCTTGCGACCTACCTCAAGGATTCTGATGTACCAGCTGGATTGGTTCGCTATACGGACAATCAAGGGAACTTGACCTTCACGGCAGATGATATTGCTGGTCATTCAACCGTTGAAGTTTCAGGTTATTTGGCAGTTTGGGTGCCAGTGGGTGCCTCAGAAAACCAAGATGCCCGAACCAAGGCTTCGACGACCAAGAAGGGTGAGCAGGTCTTTGAATCATCAGCAGCTCTTGATTCACAAGTCATTTACGAAGGCTTCTCAAACTTCCAAGATTTCGTTAAGACACCAAGTCAGTACACCAACCGTGTTATTGCTCAAAATGCCAAACTCTTCAAAGAGTGGGGAATCACTTCCTTTGAATTTGCGCCACAGTATGTGTCTAGCCAAGACGGCACTTTCTTGGATTCTATCATTGAAAATGGCTACGCCTTCGAGGACCGCTACGATATTGCCATGAGCAAGAACAACAAATACGGTTCACTCAAAGACCTCATGGATGCCCTTCGTGCCCTTCACGCAGAAGGTATCTCAGCCATTGCTGACTGGGTTCCAGATCAAATTTACAATCTCCCTGGAAAAGAAGTGGTAACGGCCTCACGTACCAACAGCTACGGAACACCACGTCCAAATGCCGAAATCTACAATAGTCTCTACGCAGCTAAAACACGTACCTTTGGAAATGACTTCCAAGGCAAGTACGGTGGTGCCTTCCTTGATGAATTGAAGGCAAAATACCCAGCTATCTTTGAGCGCGTGCAGATTTCAAACGGCCGTAAATTGACTACAAATGAGAAAATCACGCAATGGTCAGCCAAGTATTTCAATGGAAGCAATATCCAAGGTACAGGGGCTCGCTATGTCTTGCAAGACAACGCAACAAACCAATACTTCAACTTGAAAGCAGGTCAAACCTTCCTTCCTAAACAAATGACAGAAATCACAGCAACTGGTTTCCGTAGGGTGGGAGATAAGGTCCAATACTTCTCAACGAGTGGCTACCTTGCCAAGAATACCTTCATTCAAGTCGGTGCCAACCAGTGGTATTACTTTGATAAGAACGGCAACATGGTCACAGGTGAACAGGTCATTGATGGCAAGAAATACTTCTTCCTAGACAATGGTCTCCAGCTACGTCATGTCCTTCGTCAAGGCAGTGATGGTCACGTCTATTACTACGATCCTAAAGGGGTTCAGGCCTTCAACGGATTCTACGACTTTGCAGGTCCTCGTCAAGATGTTCGCTATTTTGATGGCAACGGTCAAATGTATCGTGGCCTCCACGACATGTATGGCACAACCTTCTATTTCGATGAAAAGACTGGTATTCAAGCCAAAGACAAGTTCATTCGCTTTGCGGACGGACGCACACGTTACTTCATTCCAGATACAGGAAATCTCGCAGTTAACCGTTTTGCGCAAAATCCTGAGAACAAGGCTTGGTATTACCTCGATAGCAACGGTTATGCCGTGACAGGCCTCCAAACCATTAACGGTAAACAGTATTACTTTGACAATGAAGGTCGTCAGGTTAAGGGACACTTTGTCACTATAAATAACCAACGTTACTTCCTTGATGGCGATAGCGGTGAAATTGCCCGTTCACGCTTTGTGACGGAAAACAACAAGTGGTACTATGTCGATGGCAATGGTAAGTTGGTTAAAGGTGCTCAAGTCATCAATGGAAATCACTACTATTTCAACAATGATTATAGCCAAGTCAAGGGTGCCTGGGCCAACGGCCGTTACTATGATGGTGACTCAGGTCAGGCCGTAACCAATCGCTTTGTCCAAGTCGGTGCCAACCAATGGGCTTACCTCAACCAAGATGGTCAAAAGGTAGTTGGTCTCCAGCATATCAATGGTAAACTTTACTACTTTGAAGGCAATGGTGTCCAAGCCAAGGGTAAACTCCTTACCTATAAAGGTAAGAAATACTACTTTGATGCCAATAGTGGTGAAGCTGTGACCAATCGCTTTATCCAAATTTCTCGTGGTGTTTGGTATTACTTTAACGCCTCAGGCCAAGCCGTAACAGGTGAGCAAGTCATCAACGGTCAACACCTCTATTTTGACGCTTCTGGCCGTCAGGTCAAAGGCCGTTACGTCTGGGTTAAAGGCCAACGTCGTTACTATGACGCCAATACTGGAGCTTGGGTCAGAAATCGATAAGGGGCAGAAGAAAATGTGATTTTGGGACTATCCTAGATGCTTTTAGATTAAAATTCAGTAGGTACCTTCCCAGTCTCACCACTTTTAAGCACTTGAAACAAAATGTTTCAAGTGCTTTTCTTTTATTACTATCTCTTGATATGTCAAGCAGATTGTAAGTAAACAATGAGTTTGATTAAGAGAATCGTCAATAGACTGCTTACTTTAGCTTTAAATTATGCTCAGTCATTCTAATGAAGAAGGTGGTGAAAGTGCTAAAAGTCGGAATTTCTGTGTACTTTTTAAAAAATCTGAACGTTTTTTGGTAACGTTTTCTAACATATAAAAGCTATAGCTATATATCTTAGGCTTATTTTTTCAAATGGATTATGGGTAGAAGGTTAGTCTTATGAGAATAGGGTTATGCATCTGTAATTGTATTCGTTTCCAAAATCCCTTAACATAGTATAGAGAAATAAAGTTATATTGAAAGGTGTATGTTATGGAAAAGAAAGTTGGATTTAAGTTGCACAAGGTCAAGAAAAACTGGGTGACTATTGGAGTTAGTACGCTGTCGATGGTTGCACTTGCGGGTGGAGCACTTTTAGCGGACCAATCGGCACAAGCAGACGAAGTGTCACTTCCTAATGGAGATGGTTTTGAACAAACAGATGCAGGCATTGAGTCAAGTGCTTCATTGATTAATGAAAGTTATTCGCCAACCTTGACAGAAGATGCCGGCCATTTGTCAGCAGTATCATCTAACTATGGCAGTCAAACAAGCTCAAGCTACGAGTCTTCATCATCTGCCTCAACAGGAGGCTCATCACAGACTGTGGTAGGTGGTGGAGCTGGTCAAGTGAGCTCGTCACAATCTTCTCAAGTAGTAGGAACACAAAACTCTAATTCATCACAAACGGGTTCTGCTTACCAATCAAGTAGCAGCTCAGCATCAGTAAGTGCTAGTGCGTCAAGTTCGTCAAGCTCATCAAGTTCAGCTTGGTATTCTTACTCGTCTTCATCATCATGGTCATCATCATCGTCAGCTAGCGGTTTTGCGACAATTACGACAAATTCGTCTGACTCAAACGGCATTCATTGGAATGGTGGTCGAAACACGACAATCACCATCACGTCTTCAGGAACAACGCCAAATGTGACTATCATTTCGAACTCTAATAAACTTTTCCCAAATGTGACAGTAGGTCAATCAAACGGTTCAAATACTAATGTCACTATCATTTCACAAGGAAATCAACAAAATAACTCAGGTTACCAAATCATCTCAGGCGAGACTAAACCAAGTGTTGATTCGAACAATGCCAAGTCATCATTTGTACGTGTAGGCGAAAATCAATGGTATTATTACGATCAATATGGTCAAAAGGTCAAAGGCGAAAAGGTTATCGATGGAAAGGCTTATTACTTCCTTGAAAATGGTCTCCAAGCTCGTGACTCACTTGTTAAAGGTAGCGATGGCTACACTTATTACTACGATAAGAATGGTGTGAAAGCTATCAACGGTTTCTACGATTTTGCAGGTTATCGTAAGGATGTCCGCTATTTCGACTGTTATGGTCACATGGCTACTGGTCTCATTGAAATGGGTGGCACAACCTTCTACTTTGATACACAAACAGGTATCCAAGCTAAAGACAAGTTTATTCGCTTCTCAGATGGCCGTATCCGTTACTTCATCCCTGATACTGGTAATATGGCTGTAAATACCTTTGTTCAAAATAAAGAAAACCAAGCTTGGTACTACCTTGATGAACATGGTTACGCTGTGACAGGAAAACGTATCATCAATGGTAAAGAATACTGCTTTGACTCAGAAGGCCGTCAAATCAAAGGTCAGATGATGCAACAAGGCAACAAGCAATACTACATTTCTGCCCAAACTGGTGAAATGGCTGTTTCACGCTTTATCTTTGAAAATAACAACTGGTATTATGCGGATGCTTTTGGTTGCCTCGTTCAAGGTGCAAAAGTGATTGATGGTAAACTCTATTACTTCAATAAAGACCATAGCCAATTAAAAGGTGGCTGGGCTGAAGGACGCTATTATGATGCCGTTACTGGCCAAGCAGTCATCAACCAATTCATTCAAATCGCGGCTAACCAATGGGCTTACCTTAACCAAGATGGTCACAAAGTAACAGGTCTTCAAAACATTAACAATAAAGTTTACTACTTTGGTAGCAACGGTGCTCAAGTCAAAGGTAAATTGCTCACTGTCCAAGGTAAGAAATGCTACTTTGATGCCCACACTGGTGAGCAAGTGGTGAACCGCTTTGTCGAAGCTGGCCGTGGTTGCTGGTATTACTTTAACGCAGCAGGTCAAGCAGTGACTGGAAAACAGGTCATCAATGGCAAACAACTTTACTTCGACGGTTCAGGTCGTCAAGTGAAAGGACGTTATGTCTATGTTGGTGGTAAACGCCTTTTCTGCGATGCCAAAACTGGTGAATTGAGACAGCGTCGCTAATTAAGATGTACTTTAAAAATCTAGAGCGAATTTTTCCTTTTCCTATATAAATTACTATTATTATTTTCCTATCAGAACTCTAGATGATTAAATAGACGAAAGAGCCAGCGTTTGCTGGTTTTTTAGTGAAGATAACGTTTTGCTATTTATTTAGGTGGTTTTTTCATGCTTAAATCCTAATAATTTTATCCCTCTCATATTCAAAAGAAGGAGTCATAGCCGTGTTATAATGGGTATTATAGTTGTATTTAGGAAAATAGAGTTAGGGGTAGTTATGGGGAACTATCTTCGTTAAACTCAAGGTGTAACTGGCTTTTTAGAGGAGGAAAATCATGCTTATTTTGGCTTGGATTATCATTGTCATATTATTCCTTTTCATTTCGAATTATTACTTTTATAAAACAGATTCCAGAACACGAAAAAAAGCATTCCTCTATGCAATTATTGAGACCATAGGTGCCTTTTTTACTAGGTGGTAGTACATGGAAAATAATTAAAAACACCAATTAAGAGTTTTTCGGACTACCAAATATGGAAAGCAGCGCAACCTCCTAACCCATTAACCACACATACTTTCACAGTCATTCGCTAATACCTCCCACAAACCCTTTATTTCATCTTAGGAATGAAGGTTTTTTTATTTAAAAATAAATTAAGATTGTTGGGGTGCAAGGAGTGCTTGGAGGGGCTATAACCTAATGATACCGTTAGTTACCAATTCCTCGTTTAGTCCACCATTCATTTGAGCCTGATTTCTTAGAAAACTAGGGGCTATACATTAAGCTGACATTATAGTTGTGTAATTGTATTCCCTTGTCAAATAGCTTATGATAGAGATAATATAAGGGAAAAAGGTATATAATATGGAACAAAAAGTACGCTTTAAAATGCATAAAGTGAAGAAGAATTGGGTGACAATTGGGGTAACAGCACTCTCAATGGTTACTGTTGCTGGTGGAACCTTGTTGGCGGATCAACAGATTCAGGCCGATGAGCAAAATCCTGCGAATCAGTCGGGTGATAGCAGTCAGGATTTGCTTCAAGAAACACCTGCCACAACTAATGATGCAGCAACTACGGTAGCACCAACTATCGCGGCAGATGCCAATACTGCTAGTGTCAATATCCCTGTCGCAGACGCCACTAGCACGACAACAGCTGTTACAGATAGGGCAGCAGCACCTACCACAAACGCAGCGACAGTTGACACCAACTCAGATCAAGCAGCACCAAGTACAAATGTACAACCAGCTGCAACTGATACGAATGCTACAACTACAGATACAACTAACAATACTACAACAGCCACTACAGACCGTGCAGCAACAACGGATACGGAAAATACAGAAGCCCATACACGTAGTCGTCGTGCCTTGGTAGAAACTCGTGAAGCCAACACCAACACATCGACTGGTATCCAATGGATTAACGGCAAACAATACTATGTCAATAGTGACGGTAGTGTACGTAAAAACTTCGTTTTTGAGCAAGATGGTAAGTCTTATTACTTTGATGCTGAAACAGGGGCACTTGCGACTAAGTCTCAGGATGAATTTTCAACAGAACCTATCAAGGCAACCGTAGATTTTTCATCTGGAAACCAGCTCTACAAAAACGATGACAAGTCTTTGGACCAACTCGACACCTTCATCACAGCGGATGCTTGGTACCGTCCAAAGAGCATTCTCAAGGATGGTAAGACTTGGACAGCTTCAACTGAAGCGGACAAACGTCCTCTATTGATGGTTTGGTGGCCTGACAAGTCTACTCAGGTCAACTACCTTAACTACATGCAAAATCAAGGTCTTGGAGCAGGGTCATTTTCAACCAACTCTAGTCAGGAAAGTCTAGACCAAGCTGCTAAAGCGGTTCAGACTAAGATTGAAGAACGTATCGCGCGTGAAGGCAACACAAACTGGTTGCGTACAAGTATCAACCAGTTCATCAAGACTCAGCCAGGTTGGAATAGTAGCACTGAAAATAGTTCCTATGACCACTTGCAAGGTGGACAGTTGCTCTTTAACAACAGTAAGGGTGATACTGGCAACCGTACCAGCCACGCCAACTCTGACTATCGTTTGCTTAACCGCACACCGACTAACCAAACGGGTACACGTAAGTACTTCAAGGACAATTCTATCGGTGGTCTCGAGTTCTTGCTTGCCAACGATATTGATAACTCAAATCCAGCAGTTCAGGCAGAACAACTTAACTGGCTCCACTTTATGATGAATATCGGAAGTATCATGGCCAATGACCCAACAGCCAACTTTGACGGTTTGCGTGTCGATGCCTTGGACAATGTGGATGCCGACCTGCTCCAAATCGCATCAGACTACTTTAAAGCAGCCTATGGTGTTGACAAGTCTGAAGCCAATGCCATTAAACACTTGTCATATTTGGAAGCTTGGTCTGCCAACGATCCTTACTACAACAAGGACACTAAGGGGGCACAACTTCCGATTGACAATGCCCTTCGTAATGCCCTTACCAACCTCTTGATGCGTGATAAAAATACACGTATGCAGCTTGGGGACATGACTGCCTTCATCAATAGTAGTTTGAACCCACGTGGTGCCAATGATAAAAACGGTGAGCGTATGGCTAACTATATTTTCACCCGTGCCCACGATACAGAAGCTCAAACGATTATTCAACGTATCATCCGTGATCGTATTAACCCAAATTTGTTTGGTTATAATTTCACTCGTGATGAAATCAAGAAAGCCTTCGAGATTTACAATCAGGATATTGATAAGGCTCACAAGACTTATGCGTCATACAACTTGCCATCTGTCTATGCTCTCATGTTGACCAACAAGGACTCTGTAACACGTGTTTATTACGGAGACCTCTACCGTGAAAATGGTCACTACATGGCTAAGAAGACACCGTACTTTGATGCTATCGACACCCTCTTGCGTGCTCGTATCAAGTATGTAGCTGGTGGTCAAGACATGGAAGTTAAGAAAGTCGGAAATGACGGACTCTTGACATCTGTTCGTTATGGTAAAGGTGCCAATAATAGAACTGATTGGGGAACTTCGGAAACCCGTACGCAAGGTATGGGTGTCATCATGACCAATAACTATGATTTCCGATTGGGTAGCAATGAAACCGTAACGATGAACATGGGTAGAGCTCACCGTAATCAGCTTTATCGCCCATTGCTTTTGACGACAAAGGATGGTATAGCAACCTACCTCAACGATTCTGATGTGCCTAAAAACCTTCTTAAACGCACCGACTGGAACGGGAACTTGACTTTCAATGCCAACGATGTTTTTGGTGTGGAAAATGTCCAAGTCTCAGGTTACCTCGGTGTCTGGGTACCAGTCGGAGCTAAGGCTAATCAAGACGCACGTACACAGCCAAGTAACCGTACAAATAGTGACGGTCAAGTTTACAAGTCTTCAGCAGCCCTTGATTCTCAAGTTATGTATGAAGCCTTCTCAAACTTCCAAGCCTTTGCGGACGATCAACCAGAACTTTACATGAACCGTGTCTTGGCTAAAAACACTGACTTGCTCAAAGCTTGGGGAATCACGTCAGTCGGACTTCCACCACAGTACGTTTCAAGTAAGGATGGTACCTTCCTTGACTCAACAATTGATAATGGTTATGCCTTTGATGACCGTTACGATATGGCCTTGAGTCAAAATAATAAATACGGATCACTTGAGGACCTCCTTAACGTCCTTCGTGCCCTCCACAAAGACGGTATTCAAGCTATTGCTGACTGGGTGCCAGACCAAATCTATAACCTCCCAGGAAAAGAAGTGGTAAATGCGACACGTGTTAACGGTTATGGTAACCACCAAATAGGCTACCAAATCATTGACCAAGCCTATGTGGCTAATACCCGTACAGATGGTACAGACTATCAAGGTAAATACGGTGGTGCTTTCCTTGATGAGCTTAAAGCTAAGTACCCATCTATTTTCAACCGAGTGCAAATCTCAAATGGTAAGCAGTTGCCTACGAATGAAAAGATTACCAAGTGGTCTGCTAAGTACTTCAACGGAACTAACATCCTTGGACGAGGCATCAACTATGTCCTTCGTGATGATAAGACCAACCAGTACTTTAATACTTCAGCCAACGGCCAACTCTTGCCAACACCACTTCGTGACACTGGTGCCATCACAAGCACTCAAGTCTTCCAACGTCGTGGACAAGACGTTTACTTCCTTCGTGATAACCAAACCGTTAAGAATGAATTTGTTCAAGACGGAAACGGTAACTGGTATTACTTCGGTGGTGACGGTAAGATGACCAAGGGTGCCCAAAACATCAATAACAAGGATTACTATTTCTTTGACAATGGTATCCAATTGCGTAACGCCCTTCGTCGTGCTAGCAACGGCTATACCTACTATTACGGTCTAGACGGCGCAATGGTTAAGAATGCCTTCGTTGATTTTGATGACAAACATAAGCAGGTTCGTGCCTTTACGACTCAAGGAACAATGGTAGTGGGTAACCTTCATTGGAGTGGCCACCATTTCTACTTTGACCGTGAAACTGGTATTCAGGCTAAGGATCGCGTTGTCCGCACAGATGATGGCAAATTGCATTACTATGTTGCTGAAACGGGTGATATGGGACGTAACGTCTTTGCGACAGACAGCAGCACAGGTAAACGTTATTACTTTGACGCTGACGGTAATACTGTGACTGGTTCACGTGTCATTGATGGTAAGACTTATTACTTTAACCAAGATGGTAGCGTCGGTACGGCCTACAGCAATCGTGCAGATTCTATTATCTTTGAAAATGGTAAGGCTCGCTACATCACACCAGCAGGCGAAATCGGACGCAGCATCTTTGTCTATAATCCAGCAACTAAGGCTTGGAATTACTTTGATAAAGAAGGTAACCGTGTTACAGGACGTCAATACATTGATGGTCACCTTTATTACTTCAAGGAAGATGGTAGCCAAGCTAAGGGTGAAATTATCGAAGAAAATGGCATCAAATATTATTATGAGCCAGAATCAGGTATTCTTGCTAGCGGACGCTATCTCCAAGTAGGTGATGACCAGTGGATGTACTTCAAACACGATGGTTCACTGGCTATCGGCCAAGTTCGTGCTGATCATGGATACCTTAAGTACTTTGATAAAAATGGTATCCAAGTTAAGGGGAAAACTGTTGTCGAAGATGGTAAGACTTATTACTATGATGCCCACAGTGGAGCTCTTGTCACAAGCAGCTTTGCTGAGATTGCACCAAACCAATGGTCTTACTTCAATACTGATGGCCAAGCCCTTAAAGGCAAGTGGACTATCAATGGCAAGGAATACTACTTTGACGAAAATGGTATCCAATACAAAGGCAAGGCCATTAAGGTCGGCAGTCGTTACAAGTACTATGACGAAAACGACGGTCAACCTGTAACCAACCGCTTTGCTCAAATCGAGCCTAACGTCTGGGCTTACTTCGGAGCAGATGGTTATGCCGTAACAGGCGAACAAGTCATCAATGGCCAACACCTTTACTTTGACCAATCAGGTCGCCAAGTTAAAGGTGCCTACGTCACAGTCAACGGCCAACGTCGTTACTACGATGCCAACACTGGCGAATATGTCCCAGGAAGATAAGCGGTAGTAGCTCATGTGACTGACCGGAGAATACACAGCCGAGAATGAGGGAAAATTCTCAAGAAGAAAGATCGTGAAAACGGTCTTTTTTTGTACCCTTATTTCGATTTTTTTCGAAATAGCCTTGACAGTAGTCTATGAAAAGCGTAGAATCTATTTCGAAAAGTATAGAAATAGGTATTCTGACCTAAGTCGTATTGATGCTCTGTTTCAATGAAAGGATAAATCAAATGGAAACATTCCTTTTTATGGCAATTCTTACCATGTTGGTTATCGCCGTCATTAGTTTTATCGTTCTGAAGAAAAGATGGCAATTTTCAATCAAGCTCTTTTTAGTCGGTCTGATTGGTTTTGCCTTACCTGTCATGATGATTGAAGGACCTATTAATGCCCTAGTTCTTTCAAGCTTTGCTCACTCTTTTAAATGGTTCACCATTATTTATGGAGGGCTTATGGCTGGCCTTGTTGAAGAAACAACTCGCTATGTGGTTTTTAAGGTACTTGCAAAGAAAAGAAGTTTGATGACGTCTGATATTGTAGCCTACGGTTTTGGACATGGTCTTAGTGAATTTATCTTGCTTGGAGTGGTGGGCTTACTCACTAACATCATTGTTTTACAGGCCATCCATTCAGGTCAGGCCGGTCAGTTACCTTCACTTCTTGTGAGTCAGGTCAACCAATTAACAGGCTTTGCTGTGCTTATGTCTCTCTTTGAAAGACTAGTTGCCTTGGTGTTACAAGTCTTGCTTACAGCTTGGAATTTTCTGGCAGTCACTAAGCAAAAGCTTTCATTCTATTTCTGGGCGATTATACTCCATGCTGCCATTGATTTTTTGGCAGGTGCTTATCAACTAGGGCTAGTCAGCAATCTCTTACTAATTGAACTTATTTTAGCTATTTATGTGTTAGGTATTGGACTTCTGACACGTCGGATTTGGAGAAAGGAGGAAACTCATGGGCTTATCTGAAACACTAAAAGCTATCTCTGCCCCAGTGAGGAGAGAAATTTTAGACTATCTAAAGTCTGGACCCAAGTCCGCTGGTGAAATCAGCCAGCAGTTTGACTTGGCTCCTGCAACAGTTTCCCATCATTTGTCTACCTTGAAAAAAGCAGGACTTATTGAAGAAGAAAAACAGAAGAATTTTATCTACTACAGTTTGAACTTGACCGTTTTTGAAGAAATTTTAACTTGGATTCAATCACTTGGAGGAAAAGAAGATGAAAAATAATATGCAAAGAGTCATTGGTAATATAGTGATACTTACACCGGTTATTGTCGGACTAGTCTTTTACAAACAATTACCAAATCAGATTGCAATCCACTTTAATGTGGAAGAGCAAGCCAATGGTTTTATGAATCGCAATTTAGCAATTGTTGCACTTCCTTTTCTTGCGTTAATCATATATAATCTCTGTTTTTCATTCTTTAAACAAATAACGATCCCATTCTTAAAAGAGTTTATGCTATGGTTGGTCCCAATTTCTGCTGTGCTTATTCAAGGTCTTATATTGATTGTTGCCTTAGGAGGCCATGTTCAAGTTCGCTTGACTGTGATTTGGTTAGTGGCACTCATTTTTCTAGTGATTGGAAATTATCTTCCTAAAAGAATAGGTCTGGCTACAAAAAATCATAACCAGAGCAGTAAATCAGTAGTGAGAAAGTTGGGATACCTAATGGTTGCGATGAGTCTTGTCTTGCTAATAAGTCTCTGCTTTAATCCCTATACTACAATTATGATTTTAGGCATTTTTATAGTTCTTATCTTGAGTATCTTGTTACCCAATTTTCGCTGTTTAAGAAAATAAAGAGAAGTAATCGTCTGATTACTTCTTTTTGTCCGTTCGTGCATTCGTGGCAGAAGGATATTTTTGTTCTTGAATTTAATATGCTAGATGTGTATAATGATGTCACAGCGAACTATCAAAAGAGGTCGTTGCTCATGACAACACAAACAATTAACCAATTTAATTCACTTGCTCGACCTAATCTTGCTACAGGTTATAGGAGGTAATCTAGATGACAAAAAGCAATAACACGCAAATTACGGATATCTTAAACAATATCTATAATCTGATTGTAAATCCAGAAACAACTGAAAATGAGAGAGAGTTGCTTGTCAAGTTTAAAAATGAAATAGAAGTTGGGAAGAAGGATAATGATGAACTTCTAGCAGAATTATGTAGAGCTATTCAAGTTCTAGCAGTCCGCAATCTTTCTAAAGGCAAATCACTGAGTTCTGGAGTGAGTGACTTGAGTAAGACGCTCACAGAATTCCAAGAAAAATCAGAGCGTAACTTTAATCTAGCAAGAGGATTAACATCACTCGGCAGTTTGTCTTTTAAATGATTTATCTGCTTGTGATGATTAGTAAAATGACAAAAAAGATCAACTAAACCCATTAAGTTGGATTTAGTTGATCTTTTATTGTTCTTATCTTGAGTGTCATAATACCTAATTTTCGCTATTTAAGAAAATAAAAAGAAGTAATCGTCTGATTACTTCTTTTTGTCTCCCAAAAACAGCTTGCTAAAATAAGTGTTCTAATGATATAATACAAGTATATTAATCTAATTTTCTAAGGAGTATCTATGAAAAAGCGTAAGAAAATTATTCTTGGTTCCATAACGGGAGCTTTGGCCTTGGCTCTTGCAGGAGGTGGTTTTTGGGCTTATAAAACCTTTGTTCCACAAGAAACGCCGATTGACAAGAATGCTACGGTAGCCTCAAATTTTTACCAAGCTGTTAACAAGGACTGGCTTCTAAAAACCAAAATTCCTGCTGATTCTCCAAGCATTGATAATTTTTATACTTTAGATGAAGATATCAAAGGAAAGCTAAAGAAGGATATCAAAAATTTAGGGGAGGGCAAGGAAACGTCGGATATTACAGGAATGTCTGAGTTTATCACCTTCTACAAGGCTGCTAGTGATTACAAACAACGTGAGAAAGATGGCCTTGAACCTCTCAAACCTTATCTAAAAGAAATTGAGGATATCAAGGATCTGAATGATTTGGCCAGTAAATCTGCTAGCTTGACTGATAAAGGGATTCCTCTTCCATTTGGTTATGACGTAGGAACTAACGCAGAGAATACCAGCCAAAAACAAATCCAATTGAGTCCCCCAAGTATCTTATTGCCAGATGTGTCTATTTATAAAGACGAGGCCAGCAAGAAACAATATTTGACTCCAATTGAAACAGCCACGCAAAAAGCCTTGGAAATGCTTGGATATAGCGAAAAAAATAGTAAACGGATTGTCAAAGAAGCACTGGAGTTCGACGAAATCATTGCTAAGTACAGTCTCAGTAACGAAGAGATGTCTGAAAGTAAGAATTTGGTTCACCCTAAAACAGCAGAAGAGATTAATGCCTACTCTGGTTCCTTCAAATTATATGATGTCATTAAAGGCATTATGGGACGTGATTTAGAAACCATCAATGTCCCTAATACCAAGTATTTTGAGAATTATAGTAAGGTCGTTAATCAGGATAATTTTTCTAAAATCAAATCATGGATCTTGGTGCAAGAAGCTATGGCAGCGTCAAATTCTTTGACAGAAGATTACCGTTTGAATTTTGCATCGATTAGCATGGCTATTATGGGTACACAGAAGCCAGTTTCTAAGGAAGATACGGTTTACGAGATGAGTGTCCATCTGTTTAGTGATGTCATGAGTGTCTATTATGGACGTAAATACTTTGGTGAGGAAGCCAAGACTGATGTGACAGGCATGATTGATAAAATCAAAAATGTCTATCGTGGCCGTCTCCAAAAGAATAATTGGTTGACGGAAGGTACACGCAACAAGGCCATCGAAAAGTTGGATAAAATGAAGGTTTTCGTAGGTTATCAGGAAGATGTCGATCCTGGTACTAAGGAACTACATCTTGACCCTAACAAGTCCTTCTTTGAACTGTCAGAAGATATTGCCCAGTTCGGAAAGCGTTATACCATTGATCATTTTGATGATCCTATTGATAAGAATAAATGGTCTGGTTCTGCTTTTGATATCAATGCCTATTACAACCCAGAAAGTAACAGTATCAACTTCCCGGCTGGTATTTTGCAAGCTCCGTTTTATGACAAAAACCAAAGTACTGAAAAGAACTATGGTGGTATCGGTGTCGTGATTGGACATGAAATTACCCATGCCTTTGACTCCAATGGAGCCGATTATGATGAGAATGGTGACATGCATAACTGGTGGACAAAAGCAGATACTAAAGCTTTCGACAAGAGGATCAAAGCCTTTGAAGACCAGTGGAATGGTTTGGAAATTTACGGGACTAAGGTAAATGGAAAACTCACAGTCACTGAGAATGTCGCAGATGCTGGTGGTCTCTCATCCACACTACAAGTTCTCAAAACAGATATGACAAAACCTAACCTCAAGGATTACTTTGAGAACTACGCAGATATCTGGAAACAAAAGGCTAGCCTACAGTACAACAAATATACCATGGTGCAAGACGTCCACGCACCAAATGAGCTACGTGTTAACCAACAACTTAAAAACCTTCCTGAGTTCTATGAGACCTACCCTCAAATCAAAGAAGGGGATGACATGTACTTGGCACCAAGCAAACGCATTAGTTTGTGGTAAGATGTGTTGCTATTTTGTAAATCAACAAGAAGAGAATTTGGAATGGAAACATCCCAGGTTCTCTTTTTATGTTGTCACTTTGGGGAATCATTTTCTAGTGTTATAATGGTGCTATTAAGGAAAGGATTCAAGAATGATGCATAAAAGGAATCTGATAGAAGATAATAAAAGAGGTGAGAATCAGAGCTTTCTCTACTTCCTACACGAGGAGAAACAATTTGACGTAAAGGCACTTGATGATTTGTGTCACTACATCATAGAATTGGATACAATAAGTCTCGAGCAGTTGAGAGATATCCATTATATTGAAAATCAAATACTACGCCATCTCGTGTATCATTTTGATGATAATGATCTAAGTAAAATTACAAATCTCCCTTTTGACTACTGGGAGTATATAGAGCCCTTTGAACGCTTGGTGGCATGTTTGTATGAGGGTGATGGTGAGGAATGACAATTATCCAGGGCATAACAAAGACTTAATCGAGCGTTTAAATCAACAGTATGGCTATGCTAAAGATGTCAAGAAATATTTTGACTTGAAGTAGATTGATGATAGAGATTTTGCCGGTAGCCTTACTAGGTTTTAGACAAAAAGAAAACACCAGAAAAAATGATTTCTGGTGTTTTTGAATACATTTTGGCAAAAATGAGGTATTTTTAAATGCTTACAGTTGTTAGTTTGATATTAATCCTTTTTCTCTGTAGCTACGCCATTTTCGTCAATAATATAGGTTTTTCCATCTTTTTCAAGCGTAGTGTTAGTGGTAATTGGAGAACCTTTTGAGTATGGACTAACTGATATCGGCATTTCAAAATGATAAAGTTTACCATCAAACTCTGCCCATTCGCCACTAAAAGGAGTAGTCATATAAATTTCGGGGTTGAAATAATAAAGCCTATTATCTTCTAACCGAATGACACCTGTTTTTACAACTCCATTTTCATCAGAAACACAGAAATTATCCCAAGAGATGTCTGTAGCTGTATTCCGTAGAAGTCGTCCTTTAGGGCCCAAAAGATAGGTCTTTTCATTGATATTTTGTAGATATGTTCGGTTTTCAGCTCCCCATGGTGGGCTAATGTAGTAGGTTTCATTATTATGAGTAACCCATCCGAACTGTAGATGACCGTCCTTATCAGCATAATAGTATTTGTAGTTGCCGTCAATATCATTAGAAAGCATACTACCGTCTTTTTTGAAGAAATAATCGAAATCACCTATCTTGTGTCTATCATTTCGAACTTGGTAGCCATCTTCTTTAAAATAAACACGTTTACCTTCAATAGTTGCCCAACCAAATATCTGGCTTCCATCCTCGCCAAAATAAGTATATTTTTTAGAAAAGTAATCGCCTGTTTCATGGAATTTATTTACGAACATAGCACCAGTATCGTTATCGAAGAAATAGTACTTTCCATCAAGCAGAAGTCGTTTTCCTTTGGCTTGTTTTCCAGTTGGATCAAAGTAGTATTTTTGATGATTAATAATTTGAAGTCCAGTGGCTAACTGTCCATTTTCTTTAATATAAGCCCAATCACCATCTTTATCTTGAATAAATTGTCCAGGTTTGTTCATAGTTACATAACCATTTTGGTCAATGACATAACGAATACCATTAAGTTCAAGTGTTCGGTTAGTCCACATAGCTCCGCTGTCTCTATCGAAATAATGTGTTTGACCGTCAATTTCGACAAGTCGTCCCTTAGCTTGTTTGCCCTCTTTATCAAAGTATAGAGTGACATTATCTATTGAATGGAGTCCGGTGACAGCTTTCCCCTCGTTATCAAAGTAGTACCAATTCCATGCATCATCGTGTTCGAAACGATTTGTTAGTTTAGTTTCGGTCGCTACTCCTTTATCATCAATGAGGTAGGCTTTTTTATTGTAAACTAAGGTCTTGGAAACTGTAAGAGGGGAAGTTTCGGAAAGCGAACTTGTTCTATTGAAAGCATAGAATTTATTGTCACTTTGAATTACAGTTTCTTCAATTGTAGTTAAATCTGTATTTTCTGGAAGTAGATGTCCGATGTAAAAATCATTGTTTTCATCAAGATAGTATAGATTACCAAAATCATCACCAATAATACGTTTAATCTTATCGGTCTTTGTTCGTACTCCGTGGTTAATAATGTCTACTTCTTCCCTGACGGTATGGGTATAACTTCTTCCACCATTCTCGTAAGTTCTGTTTATGCTAGGCTCTAAGTGGTATAGCTTACCATCAATCGTTTTCCAAGTAGGTGTTGTAACTGTAAACATTTTGGGGATATTGCTATTATCAAAATAGATATTTTCAAAATAATAGAGTTTACCATTATTTGCAGTGCTAACACCAGTAAGTAAAACCCCATCCTTATCTGTACCTAGGATGCCAGAGTATTCTGCATCATAATCCAGATCCTGACGTTTGAGTAAAGGTCCGAGATAGTTTTTTAGAAGTTTGCCTTCAAAATAGTAATAGTCCTTGCCACCTTTTTTGACTATATCAGTGACTGGTGAACCAGAATTTGAAAAATAGTAGTCATCACCATTAATATGATGTTCTCCAGTTAGTACTTGGCCAAATTTATTGGAGCGATAGCTAGTATTTAAAGTTCCACCAAAGACACGTAATGACTGAATATAAAAGGCATCTTTTACCAATTTTCCATGATTATCAAAGAGGTAGTTTTGTCCTTTGAAGATAGTAAGATCATTTTCAACTCGACCATTATAATCAAAATAATAAAGTTGATCGCCAACTCGATGCCATCCATAGTAACGTCGACCATCAGAACCATAATAGACGTTATACGTTTTAGCAAATCGTCCCTGTCTTCTGATTTCAATAGACCAAGTATGCCAATAGTTGGTTTTTACAGCACCTGAATAGTGACTAAAATAGTAATCGGAGCCGTCAATGGTTCTTTCGCCATTTTTCGCTTGACGACCTTCTTTGTCAAAGTAAAGAGTTACTCCATCTACATTTTGCCATCCTTTTAGTTTCTCTCCTGTTGCGGTGTAATAGTACCAGTTGCCTGAGGAATCTTCTTGGAAATGGCCACCAGAAACAAGTGGACGTTGAGGAAGTTTCTGTTCAGTTTCAATCAAAAGTCCATTAGCTTCTGCGTGGTAAGTTTTTCCATTGATAGTAATGTCGGTATTTATGACCTTATGACCACTATCCTTATCGAAGTAATAGGGTTCGATACCTATTGTAACGATTTCACCCTTAGCCTGAACACCGTCTGGGTAGAAATACATATCGAAGCCATCTATAGACTGTTCGCCTGTGACAAGTTTTCCTTCTTTATCGCTATAGTACCAGTTTCCATCGTCATCTGACCAAAAACGGTCACGAACCATTTGGCCACTATCTTTTTGAAAATAATAGGAATTTCCATCTAGGACGACAAAGGCATCTTTAGCTTGGACACCATTAGGGTAAAAGTAGAGTGGTATATTGTCAATAACTTGTTTACCTATAAGTGCTTTCCCATCTTGGCCTAAGTAGTACCAATTTCCATTCTTATCAGATGCAAAAGCATTGCGAGTAAGTTGTCCGCTATCTTTCTCAAAGTGATATGTTGCTCCGTTAACTTGACGGGTGTCTCCTTTGACTTGCTTACCATCGGCATCGAAGTAGACCGTAACATTATCAATATTTTGCATACCAGTAAGTGCTTTTTCGTCCTTAATGTAGTACCAATTGCCCTGACTATCACTAATGTAATGACCTCCAGATATCACGGGACTTTCTTCTACTTTATGAGCAGTATTTGTTTCAGAATCTGATGTTCCAGAGCTTACGACTTCACTGCCGGTAACAGCAGAGACTTCCGAACGAAGAGCTTGTTGAGAATTAATTTCAGAAGTACTTGTTTCTGTAACAGTTGCTTCAGTGGTACTTAGATCAGATTTAGTAGAAGTAGTTTCAGTGATGTTTTCTCTTGTATTGGGGGCGTCGAAAGATTTGTTTTCTTCTGGTTTAGTAATGACTTCATTAGTTGACGAGCTTATGACATCAATTGCGCTTTCTTGGATGTTGCTTTCAACAGTTAGTTCTGAGATGGGGGGAGTCTGTTCAGCTGCGTTCACATAACCCAAGCTTGCAAAACTAAGTCCTAGAGCTAGACCGGTTACTGCAATGGTTACCCATTGTTTTTTTACTTTGTGAAGTATAAAATATACTTTCTTTTCCATGATAATGCTCCTTTCATTAAACTAAACAATAGTAGTAAGGATAAAGTTAACTTATGAGTGAAGTTAAATTAGTATTACAGAATTCTTGTTTACGTATTAAGTTTATCACCACATTCTAATAAAATCAAAGGATTATGTAAACGTTTTTGTCTTTTATAGAAATCTCTCTCCAACTCTTTTCTAAACAAAAGGGATAGGTTATGGAATGATAATTTTTCATTGTGTTTCTTCTTAAAGAGTGTTAGTGATGTATTTGCATTAAGTTAGTAGTGAACGTCGCTTTGAGTGGATTATCTTTGATGTTTTCAATATTCTATTCACTGAGTTTAGAAGACGAAAAAAAGCCACTGGCATACAATACCAATGGCTTTTAACAATTTATTTCTTCTTCCCTAGTACAAAATAACGGCTAGGGATTTGTTGTGTCAAACTGACGGCGATGGCGATGGTAAATGAAGCCAGGAAACAAGCCCGTAGGAAGCTTAGGCCTAGGTGAGAATTTCCAATCAAGAGGAAGTAGACCGCACGGTAGAAGCTCATCCCTGGAATGAGTGGGAACATGCTTGAGGCTAGGAAGACTGTAGCTGGGCATCTACGGTAGTGGGCCAAGAAGCGTGAGGTGAAAGTGACCAGAAGGGCAGGAAAGAGGATGGCAAGGACCTCGTGATGGGTATTGTTCCAAATCAAGAGGTAGAGGAGCCATGAGCCTGCACCTAGGGTTCCGAGGTCTAAGAAGTATTTCTTGGGCACTCGGTAAAGCACGGAGAAGGCTGCTGTCCCCAGTCCTGCCATGAAGGTTTGAATCAAGACCTCCTGCCATGAGGTAGATGGTGTTGAGAACATGCCTGATAATTGTTCCGCAAAGGGAAGAAGTGAAATCATGGCAAGAACACCGACAGAGATAGACAGACAAGTGGAGACCCCAGACAGCATCAGGGCCAGACCACTATAGTAGTTGTTCTGGGTGAATTCTCGTATGGCATTAACAAAGTAGGCCCCAGGAATCAAAATCATCAAGGTTCCCAGAATAATCACACTACGATGTTGGCCGATTCCTAGATAGTAGAGAACATTGGCTGATAAAGCAGCAATGGCACTAGAGAGGATAATCTGCAAGAAACTGGTATGAATAAAACGAGAAAAGAGCTGCATACCAATCCCTACAAAAAGTCCTGATATAGCCGCAGCAGTCCCATCAATCCAGCTACTGCCCAGAGCTAGCGAGAAGCTCCCAGCACCAATGACACAGGCTATAATGTCCTCTAAAGGACGATAGAAAGTCTTCTGTTCTATGGTTTTCAGCTTTTGGAAAATGCTAGAGACAGGTTGATTGGGCTGCTCTGCCAGTTCACGAGACAGGCGGTTAACTTCCTCGAGTTTGCCCAGATGGATAGAAGGAGCTGAGGTAGCTAGGACACGGGACTCCTTAAGACCTGAGCGGTTGAGTCCGGAGATCATAACCCCTCGATTGACCACGTAAGTGGAAAAGTCTCTGATACCAAGAGACTTGGCCATATGCCCCATGGTGTCTTCAATACGGTAAATCTCAGCACCGCTCTCCATAAGGACACGGCCAGCCTGAAGGACGGCATCCATTTCGTTTTTAGTTTCTGTTTCTGTCTCTCTTTGGAAATCGATGGTCATTTGAACCTCCTTATCGCTTAATTCGTCATTCCATTATAAGGTTTGAATGGTGGTTTTTCAATAGCTTTGGCGACTAAAATAGGACTTTCTATGAGATTTTTCTTCTACTTAATGATAGAAGTCAGGAAAATGGAGGTCTTGACTTTTGCCTTGCTATTGATAGAGGCAAATGCTACAATTAAATTATTAAATGTATGCGTTTACATATTTTTACGCTGTCTTTCTCAAAAAGCCTTGAAGTCCTTTATTTAAAGGGAATTAACAATCACAGAAGGAAGCCAATGTAAGTGCAAATAGTTGATACCTTTGAAAAGGAGGCAATTCCATGAAAAAAATTATCAATAAACCTGAAAATGTAGTGACAGAGATGCTAGATGGCTTGGCTTATGTTCACAGTGATTTGGTACATCGTGTTGAGGGGTTTGACATCATCGCAAGAAATGAGCAGGCTGCTGGTCAGGTTGGTCTCATTTCTGGTGGTGGAAGTGGTCACGAGCCAGCTCACGCAGGTTTTGTAGGTGATGGTATGCTTTCTGCAGCCATTGCAGGTGCTGTCTTCACGTCACCAACGCCAGATCAGATTTTGGAAGCTATCAAGGAAGCGGACCAAGGAGCTGGTGTCTTCATGGTTGTTAAAAATTATTCTGGCGACATCATGAATTTTGAGATGGCTCAAGAATTGGCTGAAATGGAAGGCATCGAGGTTGCTAGTGTTGTTGTAGACGATGATATTGCTGTGGAAAATAGCCTTTATACACAAGGTCGTCGTGGGGTTGCAGGTACTATTTTCGTACATAAAATCCTAGGTCATGCGGCTCGTGAAGGCAAGTCTCTGGCTGAAATCAAGGACTTGGCTGACAAGATTGTTCCTAATATCCACACCATTGGTTTGGCCCTTAACGGTGCGACGGTTCCTGAGGTTGGTAAGCCCGGTTTTGTCCTAGCTGAGGATGAAATTGAATATGGTATTGGTATTCATGGTGAGCCTGGCTATCGCAAGGAGTCTATGCAGCCATCTCGCCAGTTAGCTGAAGAATTGACAGGGAAACTCCTTGAAGCCTTTGAGGCTAAGGCAGGTGAACGCTATGCCCTTCTCATCAATGGTATGGGTGCGACACCTCTCATGGAGCAGTATGTCTTTGCTAACGATGTAGCAAGCATTCTTGGAGAAGTTGGACTAGAAGTGGCCTATAAAAAATTAGGTAACTACATGACATCGATTGATATGGCAGGTCTTTCATTGACGCTCATGAAGATTGAAAATGACGCTTGGCTTGAGGCTCTGGAGAGTCCTGTTAAGACCATCGCTTGGTAGTCTGACATGAAAACTAGAAATTAGGTATATTATGGATAAAACAGTTGCAGTAAAATGGATGCAATGCTTTGATCAAAGGGTTGAAGCAGAAAAAGACTACTTGTCTGAATTAGACGGTCCTATTGGAGATGGTGATCATGGTGCTAACTTGGCGCGTGGTATGGCGGCAGCCATTGAGGCTATTAACAGTACTGAACCACAAAGTACGGCAGAAGTTTTTAAGGCAGTGTCTATGGCCTTGATTAGTAAGGTTGGTGGTGCTTCAGGTCCGCTTTATGGGTCTGCATTTATGGGCATGATGAAGGCTGAACAAGCTGGTCAAGATTTGGCAGGAGTGCTTGAGGCAGGTCTCGAGATGATTAAAAAACGTGGTCATGCAGAAGCCGGGGAAAAGACCATGGTGGATGTTTGGCATCCAGTTGTTGAAGCTGTCAAACAAGGCCAACTCACCAATGATGTCATTGATCAAGCAGTTCTTTCAACCAAGGAAGTTGCGGCTACCAAGGGGCGTGCCTCTTATGTAGGTGAGCGTTCAATTGGTCACATTGATCCAGGTTCTTATTCGTCTGGTCTACTCTTCAAAGCCTTGCTAGAAGCGGAGGGCTAGGATATGCCGGAACTTGGAATTGTGATTGTATCCCACTCTGCGGATATTGCTAAAGGTTTGGTGAGTCTGATTCGTGAAGTCGCTCCAGATATCCCTTTGACGGCTACAGGTGGTCTGGAAGATGGCGGCCTGGGATCTAGTTTTGACCATGTGCAAGTGGCTGTGGACAGTCAGCCAGCCAATCGCCTTCTGGCTTTTTACGACTTGGGCAGTGCACGTATGAACTTGGAAATGCTTGAGGAGTTTTCAGACAAGGAAATCCTTATTCAACAGGTACCTCTCATTGAGGGGGCTTATGCGGCTGCAGCCTTGCTTCAGGCAGGAGCGAGTGAAGTTGAAATCTTATCTCAGATTAATGAATTGACTATTCAAAAATAGAATAAAGGAAAACTATGACAAATCAAATTAAGTACAACTGGGCTAGTCTTGGAACTGGCGTTATTGCCAACGAATTGGCACAAGCCTTGGAAGCTCTTGGCGGGAAACTCTATTCCGTAGCCAATCGTACCTACGACAAGGGAGTAGCCTTCGCTGAAAAATATGGCATTGAAAAGGTTTATGAAGAGATTGACCAAGTCTTTGAAGACCCTGAAGTGGATATTATCTATATCTCAACGCCTCATAATACGCATATTAATTACCTTCGCAAGGCCCTCGCAGCTGGCAAGCACGTCCTCTGTGAAAAATCTATCACTCTAAACAGTGAGGAATTGGCAGAAGCTATTCAACTGGCCGAAGAAAATCATGTCAAACTGGCAGAAGCCATGACCATTTTCCATATGCCTATTTATCGAAAACTCTCTGAAATTGTGGAAAGTGGTAAGCTGGGACCTCTCAAGGTTATCCAGATGAACTTCGGTTCTTATAAAGAATATGACATGACCAACCGCTTTTTCAATCGTAACTTGGCTGGTGGAGCTTTACTTGATATCGGTGTCTATGCCCTCTCCTTTGTACGTTGGTTCATGACGTCGCAACCGACAGAGATGGTTTCACAGGTTAAATTAGCTCCAACTGGTGTTGATGAACAAGCGGGTATTCTCCTTACCAATGTAGAAGGGGAAATGGCCACTGTAACGCTTAGTCTTCATGCTAAACAACCAAAACGTGGCACCATCGCTTATGACAAGGGCTATATCGAACTTTATGAATACCCACGTGGGCAAAAAGCGGTCATCACCTATACGGAAGATGGCTCACAAGAAATCATCGAAGCAGGAGAAACCGCTAAAGCCCTCCAGTATGAGGTTCTGGATATGGAAGCAGCCGTTGCAGGAGAGAATGATTATACCTACCTCAATTACAGCCGAGATGTCATGGAACTTATGACACAACTCCGTAAAGACTGGGGTTTGACCTACCCAGAAGAAGAGTAGGAGTTATAGCATTAGACTAAGAGAGTTATGTACTGGCTCCAAATAGATATGCTGTCAATTAAAGTGAGGGTTTAGCTCTATATTCCATAGAACTAAGGTTGTTTAATTGATTCTATATAAATACATTTATGTCAAAGGAGAAAGACTATGAGAAATTTTGCAAGTCCGTCGCGTTACATTCAAGGTGAAAACGCCTTATTTGAAAATGCAAAAACCATTTTGGAACTAGGAAGTCATCCTGTACTATTGTGTGATTCAGTAGTTTATGACATTGTGGGTCAACGTTTCGAAGAATACCTCGTTCAAAATGGACTTACAGTTGTTCCAGTCTTCTTTAATGGTGAAGCTTCAGATAATGAAATTAATCGTGTGGTAAGTTTGGCCAAAGAAAAGGGCTGTAATTTAGTCATTGGTTTAGGTGGTGGTAAGACTATTGATAGTGCTAAAGCCATCGCAGATCTTCTTAAATCACCAGTAGTGATTGCTCCTACCATTGCATCTACAGATGCTCCGGTTTCAGCCTTGTCTGTTATCTATACGGACGAAGGTGCCTTTGAACGCTACATCTTTTATTCTAAGAACCCAGAATTGGTTTTGGTTGATAGTAAGGTTATCTCTCAAGCGCCAAAACGCTTGCTCGCTTCTGGTATCGCAGATGGCTTAGCAACTTGGGTAGAAGCTCGAGCAGTTATGCAAGCAAATGGAAAAACCATGCTAGGCAAACACCAGACACTTGCTGGTGTTGCCATTGCTGAACGCTGTGAAGAAATCCTTTTTGCAGATGGTTTACAAGCCATGGCCGCCTGTGAAGCAAAAGTTGTAACGCCTGCCCTTGAAAACATCATTGAAGCCAATACCCTTCTCAGTGGTATCGGATTTGAAAGTGGTGGCTTGGCTGCGGCTCACGCCATCCATAATGGTTTCACAGCCCTCACTGGCGATATTCACCATTTGACTCATGGTGAAAAAGTAGCCTACGGAACTCTTGTACAATTGTTCCTAGAAAATCGTCCAAAAGAAGTTTTGGATAAATACATTCGTTTCTATCAACAAATTGGCATGCCAACCACTCTTAAAGAAATGCATCTTGAAAATGCAAGTTACGAAGATCTTCTCAAGGTTGGTCAACAAGCAACAATCGAAGGAGAGACTATTCATCAAATGCCATTTGAAGTGAAAGCTTCTGATATTGCGCAAGCCATCGTTGCTGTAGATGCTTATGTTCATGGATTAGCCTAAGTAAATTTGCTCTTTTGTAGGGAAAGTGCCACCATTCCCGTATAGGAATATTATCCCCCTCTGGCACTTATCCAAACAGGATAGACAAATTCTTATAGGAAAGGGTTCAGTTCTGTATTAGATAGGACTGAGCCCTTTTTACTATTTAAAATCCAATATTTCTAAAGTTAATCAAAGCGGTTTAAGAACTTTTGAAAACATAAAACATTTTCAAGAAATCCTGATTTAACAGTCATTTCACTTGTGTAAGCGTTTCAAAAAGTGTATACTATAGGTAGAAAGATAGGAAAAGGAGATGACTAGTGGCTAGTATTACAATAGAAGCGAGCAAGGTAGCTAGAAAGAGTCCTATTCGCATAGACAGTAGTCTTGTGGGGACAGTTTCTGGAGTGGAAGACGTGAGCGTTTCCCTACCATCTTCAAAAGCTCGTTTGAGTGTCGGAAAATTGGGTTACAAGTCTAACACTATTACGGTGGAGGACGGGCAAATTGTCCGTGTTACTAGCAATTTTTTAAATCGCTTTATAGCGATAGCGCCATTGTTACTTTATCTTGTTGGAGGTCGTTATCTCCCACTTGTTGCTGTCCTATCTACCATAATTTTGCTTTTTAGCTTACCTTTTCTCAAGTTAGAAATCGTAGGCTGATTAGAATCGGGAGTGGCTTAGCCCTCTGTTTGATACCTTTAACTCACTTTTTCATAATAATGCTAGGCCACTCCCTTTTCATTGGGAACGGGTCGAGACGAAAAAGTGGGTTATCAAAAAGGGAACTCGATAGAGTTTCCCTTTTTTCTTTCTCCAGCTAAAGTGATTTCGAAAAGACCCCAGTTACTAAAACTGAGGTCTTTGATGTTTATAGTCAGTTATCACTTACGGTACAATTTGTCGTATTGATAGTAAGGATCGAATGTGACATTGATACCGAGCTTACGAAGAACATTTTTATCTTCATCAGTAAGGATGATTGTTGAGTGAGCTTCAGAACCTTTGAGGTTACCAAGTTCCTCCATGGCATGCGCCGCATCCGCATTGTTGGCAGCTGTAATGGCCAAGGCGATAAGGATTTCGTTGGAGTGGAGACGAGGATTACGGCTACCCAGATGGTCAATTTTCAGACCTTGGATAGGTTTAACCACTTCAGGCTCGATAAGTTTAGTATCCTTATCAATACCTGCAGAAGTCTTGATAGCATTAATCAAAGCAGCTGCAGTTGGACCAAAGAGTTCTGAATTCTTACCAGTGACGATTTGACCATTTGGCAATTCGAGGGCAAGGGCAGAACCACCTGTTTCTTCAGCCTTAGCGCGTGCTGCAACGACCACTTGGCGATCTTCAGGAGTAATACCAAGATCGTTCATGAGCAATTCAATCTTCTTAATAGCAGACTCAGGCACACGTTCATTTTTGAAATCAAGAACGGTCTGATAGTAGCGACGGATGATTTCTTGTTTAGAAGCTTCTTTGGCTGCCTCATCATCCGTAATGGCAAAACCAACCATATTAACACCCATATCCGTAGGTGAAGCGTAAGGAGACTCACCAAGAATACGTTCAAGCATACGTTTAAGGACTGGGAAAATCTCGATATCACGGTTGTAGTTTACAGTCGTTTTTTCATATGTTTCCAAGTGGAAGGGGTCAATCATATTGACATCATCAAGGTCGGCAGTGGCAGCTTCATAGGCCAAGTTGACTGGATGATGAAGTGGCAAATTCCAAACTGGGAAGGTTTCAAATTTTGCATAACCTGATTTGATGCCATTGATTTGGTCGTGGTACATGTTAGACATACATGTCGCCAATTTACCAGAACCAGGACCAGGAGCAGTAACGACGATAAGGTTACGGCTAGTCTTGATATAGTCATTTTTCCCCATACCCTCAGGAGAAATGATATGGTTCATATCCGTCGGATAGCCCTTGATTGGGTAGTGGATGTAAGATGTGATGCCGTTTTTTTCCAATTGGTTACGGAAAGCATCGGCTGCAGGTTGACCAGAATACTGCGTAATAACAACAGAACCCACATAGATATTGAGCTCGTTGAATTTATCAATCAGACGAAGAACCTCTTGGTCGTAGGAAATGCCAAGGTCACCACGAGCCTTAGAGTGCTCGATATTGCTGGCATTGATGGCAATAACCACTTCGACCTGATCTTTGAGCTCTTGAAGGAGCTTAATTTTATTGTCAGGTTCATAACCAGGAAGGACGCGGGCAGCGTGGAAATCTTCTAACATCTTACCACCAAACTCCAAGTAGAGCTTGCCGTCAAACTGGTTAATGCGCTCCAAAATATGGTCGCGTTGCAGATTCAAATACTGTTCAGAACTAAAAGCTTGTTTCTTCATAAATAAAAATACCTCTGAGAAAAATTATATCAAATGCCGAGGGTAAATGCTATTGGCGAAAGACGATTTATGGGAGAAAAAGAGGTGAAGTCAATTATGAAACGAATTTTTTATGATAGTCCTTTAGAGTTATTATTTAATTGGAGTTCTCATCTCAGCAGTTAGATTTTTAGATAACAATCACTTTAGAATATTGAATTTCATAAAGGTTTCACATTTGTCGTCTATAATTAGGATAAGAAAAATGAAGAGTCCTTATTTATCTTTGGTGTAGCTGAGGGCCAATGTCTTAATGGAGGTGGAAGATGGTTCTCTTACAACAGGCAGTTGCTTATATTTTCCGCAAAAAAACGCGGAATTTTATCCTTTTTCTCATTTTATTTTTGATATTATCTTGCTTGTATTTTTGTTTCTCTCTTATGCAAGTTGGTGGAGGAATGAAAGCACAAATCAGGAAGTCAAGTGGGGCAAGTTTTGCTCTGGTAAGTAAAGAAAGAGGCAGTGCATTTTCCTGGAAAGAGGGGGAAAAGATTAGTCATCTATCTGATGTGATGACAACGATACCTGAATATATAAGCCCAGTACGACTAATCGATAAGAAGGTCGTTACAGGAAAACAAACGGTGAAACGTGATGACCTTGATAATGAGGCTAATCAAGCCTTGGGAGCCACTTTCACTAAGAGAACAAGACAAAGTGTTGATTTTAGGAGTGGTGCTTTTCAACTCCTTAAGGGAAAGCACTTATCTGCTAAAGGTCAAATTATGATTCATGAATCGCTTGCTAGAAAAAATAAGCTAAGCGTCGGAGACAAGCTGACCTTGTCCAATTTTCAGGTGACTGAAAATAGAGCTAAGAAAATGAGCTTTGATATCGTTGGTATTTTTTCTGGCAAGAAGGAGGAGACATTTACTGGAATGTCCTCAGATTTAAGTGAAAATCAAGTCTTCCTCCATTATGAGGACTCTAGCCAGCTGCTTAATTTGACTGATAAGTTAGTGACAAAATTATCCTTTGGTATTAAGAATCCAGATAGAATCGACCAAGTCATTAAACAAGTGGAACAATTAGATATCGATTGGTATCGTCTACGTTTGGACGAGGACCGAAAGTCTTTTGACTCCTTGAAGGAATTGTCTCAAGCGCTACAAGAAATAGTCAGAACGATGATGATTAGTTTAATTGTTACTGGAGCAGGTATCCTCTCGTTTTTAATGGCACTATGGACGCGTGAGAGAAATCATGAGATAGGTATTCTTTTAGCAATTGGGAAGAGCAAGGGACGCATTTTTGCTCAATTTCTTATGGAGATATTGTTGGTGTCCCTTATGTCTTTGCTACCAGCCCTTGCTATTGGACGACTACTAAGTCGACTGTTTTTGCAAGAATTTATAGGACAGCAAGGACAGCAGCAGGCTCTTCAGTTATTGGATCAAATTCCTCAGGGACTACCTTTAGGGCTATCTTATCTATGTCTTCTAGTCTTGGTAATATTATCGCTCGGTGTGACAACAGGTCTCATTTGGCGCAAAACTCCAAAAGAAATCTTATCTAATATGAGTTAAGGAGAAAGGAACACTATGTTAGAACTCAAAGATGTTACGTATAGTTATCAAAATAAAAGTGAAGCTATCTTCTCGAAGGTGAATTATCGTTTCGAGAAAGGTAAATTTTATAGTATTATTGGGCAATCTGGAGCGGGAAAATCGACCTTACTTTCCCTTTTGGCAGGTCTTGATTATCCCAAGAAGGGGCAGGTCTTGTTTAACGGAGAAAATATCAAGAAAAAAGGCTACAGTTATCACCGTAGACACCATGTTGCGCTTGTTTTTCAAAATTACAATCTTATTGATTATCTTACACCTTTAGAAAATGTACGACTTGTAAATAAAAATGTCGATGAGAAGATACTTTCTGAATTGGGATTAGATGAAAAGCAAATTAATCGAAATGTCCTGCAACTTTCAGGTGGGCAACAACAACGCGTAGCTATTGCACGGGCTTTGGTTTCAGAGGCTCCGATTATCTTAGCAGATGAACCGACAGGAAATCTAGACGACGAAACTGCCAAGGATATTATTGCTATCCTTAAAAGAATGGCCTTAGATCGCCAAAAATGTGTTATAGTTGTCACGCACAGTAAGGAAGTTGCTCAGGCATCTGATGTGGTTTTAGAGTTGAAGAAGAAACAACTCATAGAAAAGAAAAAATAAAGAAAGGACTCTTATGTTTCGAAACGCTTTTGCATATATTACACGAAAATGGTCAAAGTCACTATTACTGTTAATTATTATTCTTTTGATGAGTACTCTTAGTTTGTTAGGACTTGCTATGCGAAGTGCAACCCAAGAAGCTGCATCCAAGAGTCTAGGGTCAATTACCAATAGTTTTTCAATGCAGATTAATCGTAACACGAATCCTGGAACTCCTCGAGGGGCTGGAAATCTTAAGGGAGAAGATATTAAAAAGATTAGTGAGACTAAAGGGATTGTTTCGACTATAAAACGGATAAATGGTATTGGTGATTTACTAGATTATGAGATTATCGAAACAGAGCAAACGCTACAAAATCAGTCGCCAGAACGTGCTAAAAATTTTAAGTCTACCTTGATGTTGACAGGAGTCAATGACTCATCAAAAGAAGACAAATTTGTTTCAGGTGCTTATAAACTAGTTGAAGGAGAACATCTAACCGATAAGGATCATAATCAAATCTTGATGCACGAAGATTTAGCTAAAAAGAATGGTCTTAATGTAGGAGATAAAGTAAAGCTTAAATCTAATCTCTATGACGCTGATAACGAAAAAAGGGCTGATGAAACAGTAGAAGTGACTATCAAAGGTTTATTTTCTGGTCAAAATAAAGCAGCCGTTACCTATGCTCAGGAGTTGTATGAAAACACCCTCATCACTGATTTAGATACAGTAGCAAAACTCTATGGTAATACCGTAGAAACTGCCACTTATGAGGATGCCACTTTCTTTGCTAAAGGTGATCAAAATATTGATTCCTTGATAGCAAAGATTCAAAAGTTGGACATTAACTGGACCCTCTACGATCTTGTTAAGAGTTCATCAAACTACCCTGCTTTACAGGAATCTATTCTTGGGATGTATCGTGTGGCAAATCGTATGTTTATTGGAAGTCTCATTTTTACAAGTTTATTGCTAACCCTTCTGTTGATTTTATGGTTAAATGCTCGTCGTAGAGAAGTTGGTATCTTTTTGGCCTTGGGACTTAAAAAGACACAGGTTGCTGGTCAATTTTTAATGGAATTACTGATGATTGCCTTACCAGCCTTTCTTTTATCATATGGTTTAGCGAGTTTCTTTGCCGAAAAAGTTGGTAAAACAGTCCTTTCCAATGTTACGGAAGGTATCAATAAGCAAATGACAAAAGAATCTCTAGCTGCAAATCTCGGTGGAGGGGCTGAGGCAGAGAGCTTCAGTAAGACTCTGACTCAGATTCATATGACAGTCCAACCTAAGCAACTTTTAGTAGTTATTCTAGTCGGTGGCTTTATCTTAAGCTTGGTATCCTTAATTTCTTCTCGCTGGCTTCTTCACAAGAAACCCAAAGACCTCTTAGTTGATGTTGAATGATAAGTTTGCTGCACCTATAAAAAACGGTATAATGAAAGAAAGCGATTATATATTATATATAGATGAAAAGGATAATGTATGAAGATACTAATCGTAGAAGATGAAGTCCTGATTCGAGAAGGGATGAGCGACTATCTCATGGAATGTGGTTATGAGGTCTTTGAAGCAGGCGATGGGCAGGAGGCCCTGGATATCTTTCACAGAGAAGCTCCGGATCTAGTCTTGCTGGACATCCAGCTTCCTATCTTCAATGGCTTGGAAGTCCTCAAGACCATCCGCAAGACCAGCTCAGTCCCTGTCCTCATGCTAACGGCCTTCCATGACGAGGACTATAAGTTGACAGCCTTTGGAGAGTTGGCAGATGGCTACCTGGAAAAACCCTTCTCCTTGTCCCTCTTGAAGGTCCGTATCGAAGCTATTTTTAAAAAGCTTCAACCTTCACGGGTCTTCACCTATGGAGAGGCACGGGTGGATTTTGAGAGTTATACAGCCAGCCTAGCTGGGCAAGCTATTTCCATGAATGCCAAGGAGTTGGAAATCTTGGAATACTTGCTCCAGCATGAGGGCAAGGCCCGGACCCGCTCTCAGATCCTCGATGCCGTCTGGAAGGAGACGGAAGAGATTCCTTTTGACCGGGTGATCGATGTCTATATCAAGGAACTACGAAAAAAACTGGAGCTAGACTGTATTGTTACGGTACGCAATGTCGGCTATAAATTGGAGAGACCATGACCAAACGGAGTATCTTTGCAAAAATCTTTCTGATCACCTTTGCCCTTTTTAGTAGCTTAGTTATCCTTCTCCATGCTTCGGTTTACTTTATTTTTCCATCGAGCTATATCGAGTCCCAGCGCCAGACGATTTTGAAGAAATCGCAAGCACTGGCCAAGAGTTTCCAGGGTCAGGAAGAAGGGACCATTGAGTCGGTCATCGACCTTTATTCCAAGACCAATGATATCAAGGTGTCTATCAAAGGAAAGCAAAAACAAAATGCCATAGAGGTAAAGGATGACCTGCTCGTGAACCCTGAAAGCCAAAATAATTCGGTGGTTATTGAAGAGCGAAAGATTCAGACCAAGGAAGGGAAAGACTTAACCTTGCAATTCTTAGCGACCGTCGATTCGCAAAAGGAAGCGCGGGACATCAGTCTGGGCTTTCTTCCCTATAGTCTCCTTGCTTCCTTTGTTCTATCGCTAATTGCCTCCTATCTCTATGCCCGCTTGATTTCCGCTCCGATCCTTGAAATCAAGCAGATGACCAAGCGGATGAAGCGGCTGGATCGGACAGCCAGTCTTCCCATCCATTCGCAGGATGAGATCGGCGTCCTCAAGCAACAGATTAACGATCTCTATCACCATCTTTTAGAGGTGATCGACAATCTAGAGCAGCAGAAACAGGAAAATCTGAAGTTGGAGCAGATGAAGGTCGAATTCCTACGGGGAGCTTCGCATGAGCTCAAGACGCCTCTGGCCAGCTTGAAGATTATCCTAGAAAATATGCGAGATAAAATTGGTCGCTACAAGGATCGGGACCGCTACCTATTAGTTTCTCTTGACATCGTCGATGAGATGAACCAGATTGTCCTAGAGATCCTGTCTTTATCTTCTGTTCAAGAATTAGGTGGTGATAAGGAGTGGATTCAGTTAGATGATGTGGTAAATCGGATACTCACTCAAAATCAAGTGTTGGTTGAGAATCGCTCCCTATCAATTGACAATTATCTTCCGGCAACTAGTATTTTCATGAATTTACCTATTTTGAAATTGGTTCTCTCAAATATCATCAGTAATGCAGTCAAGCATTCTGATAAGGGTGGAGTGATTCGAATAGGTTTAGAAAATGAAGGAACTGATTTTGTCATTGAAAATACGAGTGTATCTAAAGAAAATATTTCAACTAAAGCTCAGTCTAAGAAAGAAGGAGGATTAGGCCTTTTTGTGGTCAAATACCTTTTAGAGCATGAGGAACTTAGCTATAGATTTGAAGAAAGTTCTACGGGGAGGCGCTTTGTTATGGTCTTGCCCAAAAAGTAAAAAGCGATGGTTAAGGTATTAACCATCGTTTTTTTTGTATTGTTAAAATAAGCAAAGGCTAACCTTACATTTCAACTCTATTATTTTTCAATATTACCAAAAGTTTAAGGAGTCTGGAGTATAGGTCATTGAAATGTTTTAAACAACAAAAAGAAAACGCTTGCATAACTTCTAGAAAAACGTAAAATAGAACTATCAGACTCACGATAATAATAACTACGAGGAGTAGAATCATGCAAAAACATTGGTGGCATAAAGCTACGATTTATCAAATTTACCCCAAGTCGTTCATGGATTCCAACGGTGATGGCATCGGTGACCTCAAGGGGATTACCAGTAAGTTAGACTACTTGCAAAAGCTTGGAATAACAGCCCTATGGCTTTCGCCTGTCTATGATAGCCCAATGGATGACAATGGCTATGATATCGCTAACTATGAGGCTATTGCAGATATTTTTGGAGACATGAGTGACATGGATGAGCTTTTGGCGGAAGCCAAGAAGCGTGATATTCAAATTGTTATGGACTTGGTGGTCAACCATACGTCTGATGAGCACGCTTGGTTTATCGAAGCACGTGAAAATCCAGAAAGTCCTGAACGTGATTTCTATATCTGGCGAGACAAACCTAATGAGTTAGTATCTATCTTTAGTGGCTCCGCTTGGGAATATGATGAGACCTCAGGCCAATATTATCTGCATTTCTTTAGTAAGAAACAGCCAGACCTCAATTGGGAAAATCCACAGTTGCGCCAGAAAGTTTATGACATGATGAATTTCTGGATTGATAAGGGAATCGGTGGTTTTCGCATGGATGTGATTGATATGATTGGTAAGATCCCAGATCAACTGATTGATACAAACGGTCCAAAACTTCACGATTATATCAAGGAGATGAACCAGGCAAGCTTTGGAAAGCACGACCTTCTAACCGTTGGTGAAACCTGGGGAGCAACACCTGAAATTGCTAAACAGTATTCAAATCCAGATAATCAAGAACTTTCCATGGTTTTCCAGTTTGAACATATTGGACTTCAGCATAAGCCAGATAGGCCTAAATGGGAGTATGAGAAGGAGTTGGATGTTTCAGAACTTAAGGCTATTTTCAATAAATGGCAAACCGAGTTAGAGTTGGGACAAGGGTGGAATTCACTTTTTTGGAATAATCATGATCTGCCTCGTATTCTCTCAATGTGGGGAGATACTGGTGTCTATCGCGAGAAGTCAGCCAAGGCCTTGGCTATCCTCCTTCATCTGATGAGAGGAACACCTTATATTTATCAAGGTGAAGAAATCGGCATGACCAATTATCCTTTTAGAACTTTGGAAGAATTGAATGACATTGAATCTCTCAACTATGCCAAAGAAGCTCTCGAAAAAGGGGCATCGATAGAAGTTATCATGGACCAAATCCGTCAGGTGGGTCGTGACAATGCTCGAACACCAATGCAATGGGATACGTCTAAAAATGCTGGATTTAGCATATCGGATAAGACTTGGTTACCTGTTAATCCAAACTATAAGGATATAAATGTTGAATCAGCCCTTGCCAATCCAGAATCAATTTTCTATACATATCAGAAGCTCGTAGAGCTTCGTAAGACTCAAGATTGGTTGATAGATGCTGACTTTGAACTCTTGGAGACAACTGACAAAGTCTTTGCTTATATTCGGAAAACCAAAGATAGCAGTTATCTGGTTGTAGTCAACCTATCAGACCAAGAACAAGACTTCTGTTATGATTTCGAAAGAGCAGAAGTTGTCATTGCAAATACCGAATTAGAGCCAATTAAAGACCAAGGCAAACTCCAAGCCTGGGATGCTATTTGTGTGAAAGTGAAATAAAAAGAAAAGTGGTTGTCAACTAACTGTTGGCGACCACTTTTTATCTATTAAATAGTTGTTATTTCGTACTTTCTCTCAGAGTCAGTTTAGTGCCCAACATAGTAAGTGTCGGGATTTCTCTTGGAGCCAAGACTTGTTTATTGAGGACATCCATGGCAGTTCGTCCCATTTCTTCGGTGTAGACAGTGACACTAGAAAGTGGCGGATAAACTTGTTTGGCTAGACTGGTGTCATTAAAGGAGATAATCTGGATATCTTCTGGGACATTAATGCCATTTTCCTGAAGGGCTCTAAGAGCACCGATAGCCAGACTATCACTAGCAGCAAAGTAGGCATCTGGTAGGGGTGTACCACTTGCTATTTTAGAGGCTAAAAGGTCATAGCCAGATTGAACTGTAAAATTACCTGAAAGAATCAAAAGAGGGTCATAGATGCTCTTTTCAATACAGTAGTTACGATAAGAACGTAAACGAGGCTCCGGAACGATTTCAGTTGAATCCGTTGTTTTTTCTTGCCCTGTTAAAAGACCGATGCTCTTACACCCTTGCTCAGTGAGATAACTTAGTGCCGTTTGAACAGCATTTTCAAAGTCAGTTGTCACACAAGGATGTCCCTGAAGTAGGGTATCACTATCTACAAAGACCAGTAATCTACCCAATGATTCCAATTCAGTAATCTGTTCACGACTAAACTTTCCGATACAAAGTATACCTATGACTTCTTCAGCGAGACTAAAAGGAATGTCATTGAAATAACGAAGCATCTCGTAGTCTAGCTCATGGGCTCTTGTTTCAATTCCAAGCCGAATGTTGTAGTAGTAGAGATCGTCTAACTCATCTTCCTCACTTACCCATTGGATAATTGCCACTTGATGTTTTTCTTTTTTCAAGTTTCCGATTTTCTTATGTTTGGTATATCCGATTTCATCTGCCGCAGTTAAAATACGGTGCCTGGTTTCTTCAGTAACGGAGAGGTTTTCATCTTGGTTGAGAACACGTGAAACAGTTGCGATTGATACATCAGCCAATTTTGCGATATCTTTTAATGTAGCCATATTGTTCTCCTTTCATTCAAAGTATACCATAAATTCTAAAATTTTACCTATTTTTTACTAAAAAACAGTAAAAACATTGATTTTCCTTGTGAAAGGGGTTACACTGTTAGTGTAAAAAAGAATAAGCGAGGTACATCCTATGAAGACATCACAGTTAAGAGAAAAGTTTAAAGAAGTTTTTGGTGTAGAAGCAGAACATACTTTCTTTTCTCCAGGTCGTATTAATTTGATTGGTGAACACACTGACTACAACGGTGGACATGTGTTCCCAGCAGCTATTACCTTAGGTACTTACGGAGCGGCCCGTAAACGTGATGACAAAGTTTTGCGTTTCTTCTCAGGTAACTTTGAAGATAAGGGAATCATCGAAGTACCACTTGAAAATCTTCGTTTTGAAAAAGAACACAACTGGACAAACTATCCAAAAGGTGTTCTTCATTTCTTGCAAGAAGCTGGTCATACGATTGATTCAGGTATGGATATTTACATCTATGGTAACATTCCAAATGGATCAGGCTTGTCATCGTCATCATCTTTGGAATTGTTGATTGGTGTTATTGCTGAAAAACTTTATGACCTTAAATTGGAACGCCTTGACTTGGTTAAAATCGGTAAGCAAACTGAAAATGACTTTATCGGCGTTAACTCTGGTATCATGGACCAATTCGCTATTGGTATGGGAGCTGAACAACGTGCGATTTACTTGGATACAAATACTTTAGAGTATGACTTGGTACCACTTGACCTTAAAGACAATGTTGTTGTCATCATGAACACTAACAAACGTCGTGAATTGGCTGATTCTAAATACAATGAACGTCGTGCTGAATGTGAAACAGCAGTATCTGAACTCCAAGAAAAGCTTGATATCCAAACACTTGGTGAATTGGACCTCTGGACATTTGACGCATACAGCTACTTGATTAAAGACGAAAACCGTATCAAACGTGCCCGTCACGCAGTTCTTGAAAATCAACGTACACTTCAAGCTCGTAAAGCACTTGAATCAGGTGATTTGGAAGGCTTTGGTCGTCTTATGAATGCTTCTCACGTGTCATTGGAACATGATTACGAAGTTACAGGTCTTGAACTTGATACTTTGGCACACACAGCATGGGAACAAGAAGGTGTTCTTGGAGCTCGTATGACAGGAGCGGGATTTGGTGGATGTGCCATCGCGTTAGTAAACAAAGATAAAGTTGAAGATTTCAAAAAAGCAGTTGGTCAACGTTATGAAGAAGTCGTTGGTTATGCACCAAGCTTCTATATTGCTGAAGTAGCTGGCGGTTCACGAGTACTTGATTAATGAGAAAGAAGTAGAGATTATGGCTGAAAATTTAGTAAACACTTTTGTAACTCTGGTTATTGAAAATAGTGATTATGAGGAATTGGACCGTATCTATTTGACAAACAAAGTTTTTGCTTTGGTTGGAGAAGGAGTTGCTGATGTTGAAACAGATAGCTCTGAGTTGATTGACCTTAAAGACCAGTTGCTTCAAGCAGGTGTTAAAGCTGGTTCTGTAGGTGAACTTAATGAAGAACAAGATATCATCGGTGCTCAACTCATGGACTTGATTACACCAAGCCCTAGTGCTGTCAATCGTAACTTCTGGGATACCTATAAATCAAACCCAGAGCAGGCAATTGCTGATTTTTATGACCTTAGTAAACGCAATGATTATGTTAAGGTAAAGGCAATTGCTCAAAATATCGCTTATAAAGCTCCAACTAAATACGGTGACTTGGAAATTACGATTAACCTTTCAAAACCTGAAAAAGATCCAAAAGCCATCGCTGCAGCTAAAAATGCGGTAGCTTCTGATTATCCTAAATGCCAACTTTGTATGGAAAATGAAGGTTATCTAGGTCGCATCAATCACCCAGCTCGTAGTAACCACCGTGTTATTCGTTTCCAAATGGAAGAAAATGATTGGGGCTTCCAATATTCACCATATGCCTACTTTAATGAACATTCTATCTTCTTTTATGGTAAGCACGAACCAATGCACATCAGTCCATTGACGTTTGGTCGTCTCCTATCAATTGTTGAAGCATTTCCTGGTTACTTCGCAGGTTCAAATGCCGATCTTCCAATTGTAGGTGGTTCAATTCTTACACACGAACACTATCAAGGTGGTCGCCACACTTTCCCAATGGAAGTAGCAGGCATTAAAGAAAAAGTTAGCTTTGATGGATACTCTGATATTGAGACTGGTATCGTTAATTGGCCTATGTCTGTTCTTCGTCTAAGAAGTGAAGACAAGGAAAGACTTATTGCTCTTGCAACCAAAATTCTAAATTGCTGGCGTGGCTATTCAGACGAAAAAGCTGGAGTCTTGGCTGAGTCTGATGGGCAACCTCACCACACAATTACCCCAATTGCTCGTAGAAAAGACGGCAAATTTGAATTGGATTTGGTTCTTCGTGACAATCAAACTTCTGAAGAACATCCAGACGGTATCTACCACCCACATAAAGATGTTCAACACATTAAGAAAGAAAACATCGGTTTGATTGAGGTTATGGGATTAGCCATTCTTCCACCTCGTTTGAAAACAGAACTTAAAGATGTTGAAGATTATCTATTGGGTCAAGGCAACCAAGTTGCTCCAATTCACCAAGAATGGGCAGATGAACTCAAAGCTCAAAATACAAATGTTACGGCCGAGGAAGTAACAGAAGTTGTTCGACAATCTGTTGCAGATATCTTTGCTCGTGTACTAGAAGATGCAGGTGTTTATAAGACTAATAGTGAAGGCTTAGATCAGTTTAAAGCATTTGTAGATTTTGTAAATTTAGCTGATTAATTGTTTTTTCTGAAGAAAGGAGATAAGAAATGGCAATTTTAGTATTAGGTGGAGCTGGTTATATCGGTTCTCACATGGTTGATCGCTTAGTTGAAAACGGTCAAGAAAAAGTAGTAGTAGTAGATAGTTTGGTAACCGGTCACCGTGCTGCCGTACATCCAGATGCTATTTTCTACCAAGGCGATCTCTCTGATCAAGATTTTATGAGAAAGGTCTTCAAAGAAAACCCAGATGTTGATGCCGTTATTCACTTTGCAGCCTATTCATTGGTTGGTGAATCAATGGAAAAACCACTCAAATATTTTGATAACAATACAGCTGGAATGGTTAAATTGCTTGAAGTTATGAACGAATGCGGTGTTAAATACATTGTCTTCTCATCAACAGCAGCAACTTACGGTATCCCAGAAGAAATTCCAATTCTTGAAACAACACCACAAAAACCTATCAACCCATACGGTGAAAGTAAGTTGATGATGGAAACTATCATGAAGTGGTCTGATAAAGCTTATGGTATTAAATATGTGCCCCTTCGTTACTTCAACGTCGCTGGTGCAAAACCTGATGGATCTATCGGTGAAGACCACGGTCCAGAAACTCACCTTCTTCCAATTATCCTTCAAGTAGCTCAAGGTGTTCGTGAAAAAATCATGATTTTTGGTGATGACTACAACACTCCTGATGGAACAAATGTTCGTGACTATGTTCACCCATTTGACTTGGCTGATGCTCACCTCCTTGCTGTTGAATACCTTCGTAAAGGTAATGAATCTACAGCCTTTAACTTAGGTTCATCAACAGGTTTCTCAAACCTTCAAATCCTTGAAGCCGCTCGTAAGGTAACTGGTAAAGAAATTCCAGCTGAAAAAGCTGATCGTCGTCCTGGTGATCCTGATACATTGATTGCTTCATCTGAAAAAGCACGTACAGTTCTTGGATGGAAACCACAATTTGATAACATCGAAAAAATCATCGCAAGTGCTTGGGCATGGCATTCTAGCCATCCAAAAGGGTACGATGATCGAGGATAATTAAAATAATAAACAAAGGGTCAAAGAGTATATATAATTATTGTACTCTTTGTTTTTTGAGGAAAAAATATGAAAATAAGCTGCGAAATTATTGGAAAAGTTGATTCAGGCGATGTCAGTAAAATTTCAATGGAAAATAATAATGGTGTTGTCATTTCCACACTCACAACAGGTGCTACACTTCAGGAGTTTTTGGTTCCAACGGAAACTGGTGCTCTTAAAAATATAGTACTTGGTTTCAGTGATTACGAGGATTACTATAAGAATAATTTATGTGCCTGCCAGTCCATTGGTAGGGTTGCTGGAAGAATTGGGAAAGCTTCGTATACTCATAATATGGTTCTTTATAGCCTTCCTAAGAATGAGGGAGAAAACTGTTTACATGGCGGTCCAAAAGGAATGCAGGTTCAAAATTGGAACTATGTCACAAACCTGAATGATGAATATGTTGAGACAAAATTTATTAGAAGACTTTATTCAAGTGTAGATGGCTTTCCAGGTGATGTTACAGTCTCTATTAGTTATAGACTTAACAATAATAACCGCTTAACAATACTCTTTGAAGCCTTCGATGTTACAGAGTCAACAGTCTTTAATCCGACAAACCATGTTTACTTTAATCTTAGCGACAAACAGGATTTATCAAGTCATGAGTTACAAATCTATTCAGACTATCGTTTAGAGTTGGATTCTGAGTTAATTCCAACAGGACAAAAAATTAATGTAGATGGAACGAATTATGATTTCAGAAAGACAACTGACTTGCTACCTCGAATTGAAGCAAATAATGGTTTTGATGATGCCTTTGTAGTTGGAGGGGAAACTTGTGATCATGTGAAAGAAGTAGCTATTTTGCATGACAAAGAAAGCGGAGATGGTATTGAAATCTTCTCTAACAGAAATGGTTTAGTTATTTATACTATGGATAATATAGAGGATAATATTTACTTTGCGAGAGATCGAGGAACAATTGCAAAAGGACGAGAAGCTATAGCCATGGAAGCACAAACACTCCCAGATGCCGTTAATCATAGAGATTTTGGAGATATCATCTTGGAGGAGGGGCATAGTGTAAGCTATGAAATCGGTTTCCAATATTTTAATTCATCAAAATAATTATGTTTAGTAAAAGTTTAGTAAAATATCACTAAAACTATTGACGGTTTAAACTAATACTTATATAATGTAAGCGTATTCAAAAAACAACTAACAGGAGGTTTTCGTAATGGGAAAATCTAAAGGTCAAATGAAGTCTCGTCTATCCTATTCAGCTGGTGCTTTTGGTAACGACGTCTTCTATGCAACGTTGTCAACATACTTTATCATGTTTGTGACAACTCACTTGTTTAACACAGGTGATCCAAAGCAAAATAGTCACTACGTACTATTAATTACTAACATCATCGCTATTTTGCGTATCTTGGAAGTATTTATCGATCCATTGATCGGTAACATGATTGATAACACTCATACTAAGTATGGTAAATTCAAACCATGGGTAGTTGGTGGTGGTATCATCAGTTCTATCGCCTTGTTGCTTCTCTTCACCGATTTAGGTGGTTTGAATAAAACAAATCCTTTCTTGTACCTTGTACTTTTCGGAATTATCTACCTTGTAATGGATGTTTTCTACTCAATTAAAGATATCGGTTTCTGGTCAATGATTCCTGCCTTGTCTCTTGACAGTCATGAACGTGAAAAAATGGCAACTTTTGCCCGTATTGGTTCTACGATTGGTGCCAATATTGTAGGTGTTGCCATCATGCCAATCGTTTTGTTCTTCTCTATGACGAATAGTAGTGGCTCTGGAGATAAGTCTGGATGGTTCTGGTTTGCATTTATCGTTGCTCTCATTGGTGTGATTACATCAATTGCTGTTGGTATTGGTACACGTGAAGTTGAGTCAAAACTTCGTAATAACAAAGAAAAAACTAGCCTTAAACAAGTCTTTAAAGTTCTTGGTAAAAACGACCAATTGATGTGGTTGTCTCTCGGATATTGGTTCTATGGTCTTGGTATTAATACACTTAATGCTCTTCAACTTTTTTACTTCACATTTATCCTTGGTGATCCAGGAAAATACTCAATCCTTTACGGATTGAATACAGTTGTTGGTTTGGTTTCAGTTTCACTCTTCCCTAGTCTTGCTGGTAAATTCAACCGTAAACGTTTGTTCTATGGATGTATTGCAGTAATGCTCGGTGGTATCGGAATCTTTAGTATTGCAGGAACATCACTTCCAATGATCTTGACTGCAGCTGAACTCTTCTTCATTCCACAACCTCTTGTGTTCCTTGTTATCCTCATGATTATCTCTGACTCAGTAGAATATGGTCAATGGAAATTGGGACACCGTGATGAATCACTTACTTTGTCAGTTCGTCCACTTGTTGATAAACTTGGTGGTGCGATGTCAAACTGGCTTGTTTCTACAATTGCCGTAGCTGCCGGTATGACAACAGGTGCCTCAGCATCAACAATTACAACACATCAACAGTCTATCTTTAAGCTTAGCATGTTTGGTTTCCCAGCAGCAGCAATGCTCATCGGAGCCTTCATTATTGCTCGTAAAATCACTTTGACTGAAGCACGTCACGCTGAAATTGTTGAAGAATTGGAACATCGCTTTAGTGCAGCAACTTCTGAAAATGAAGTTAATGCTAATATCGTTTCTCTTGTAAACCCTACAACTGGTAAACTAGTTGATCTTTCAAGCGTTAGTGACAAACACTTTGCTTCAGGTAGCCTAGGTAAAGGATTTGCAATCAAACCTTCTGATGGTAAAGTTTTTGCCCCAATTAGTGGTACAGTTCGTCAGATTCTACCTACTCGTCATGCGATTGGTATTGAAAGTGATGATGGTGTCGTTGTTCTCGTACACGTTGGTATTGGAACAGTTAAACTTAAAGGTGAAGGATTCATTAGTTATGTTGAACAAGGTGATCGTGTTGAAGTTGGACAAAAACTTCTTGAGTTCTGGTCACCAATTATTGAAAAAAATGGATTGGATGATACAGTACTTGTTACGGTAACTAATTCTGAAAAATTCAGTGCTTTCCACCTTGAACAAACAGTTGGAGAAGAGGTTGAAGCCTTGTCTGAAGTTATTACTTTTAAAAAAGGAGAGTAAGTATGAAAACAACTGAAAAACTTCAAACTTACTTAAACGATCCAAAGATTGTTAGCGTTAATACAGTTGACGCTCACTCAGATCATAAGTATTTTGAATCACTTACAGAATTTTCTGAAGGAGAGATGAAGTTAAGACAATCTCTTAATGGAAAATGGAAAATTCACTATGCTCAGAATACAAATCAGGTTTTAAAAGACTTTTATAAAACAGAATTTGATGAAACTGATTTGAATTTCATCAATGTACCAGGTCATTTGGAACTTCAAGGTTTTGGTTCTCCACAATATGTGAATACCCAATATCCTTGGGATGGTAAAGAATTCCTTCGTCCACCTCAAGTTCCTCAAGAATCAAATGCTGTTGCATCATACGTTAAACATTTTACCTTGAATGATGCATTAAAAGACAAAAAAGTATTTATCTCATTCCAAGGGGTTGCCACTTCCATCTTTGTATGGGTCAATGGTAACTTCGTAGGATACAGTGAAGATTCATTTACACCTAGTGAATTTGAAATTAGTGATTACCTTGTTGGAGGTGATAACAAGTTGGCGGTAGCTGTTTATCGTTACTCTACAGCAAGCTGGTTGGAAGACCAAGACTTCTGGAGACTTTACGGTATTTTCAGAGATGTTTACTTGTACGCTATTCCAAAAGTTCACGTTCAAGATCTCTTTGTTAAGGGAGATTATGATTACCAAACAAAAGCAGGTCAATTGGATATTGATTTGAAGACTGTTGGTGATTACGAAGATAAGAAAATTAAATATGTTCTTTCAGATCATGAAGGCATCGTTAAAGAAGGTGATGCATCTGTTAATGCTGACGGTGAACTATCTGTAAGTCTTGAAGATTTGCAAATCAAACCTTGGAGTGCTGAAAGTCCTAAACTTTACAATTTGACCCTTCATGTTTTGGATGATGGCCAAGTTGTTGAAGTCGTTCCAGTTAAGGTTGGATTTAGACACTTCGAAATTAAAGATAAACTCATGCTTTTGAATGGTAAGAGAATTGTCTTTAAAGGGGTTAACAGACACGAATTTAACGCTAGAACAGGACGTTGTATCACTGAAGAAGATATGCTTTGGGATATCAAAGTGATGAAACAACATAACATCAATGCTGTTCGTACTTCTCACTATCCTAACCAAACACGTTGGTATGAATTGTGTGATGAATATGGACTTTATGTTATCGATGAAGCCAACCTTGAAACACACGGTACATGGCAAAAACTTGGTCTAAGCGAACCTTCATGGAATATCCCAGCTAGTGAACCAGAATGGTTGCCTGCTTGTTTGGATCGTGCCAATAACATGTTCCAACGTGATAAGAACCATGCTAGTGTTATCATTTGGTCTTGTGGTAATGAATCATATGCTGGTAAAGATATTGCTGACATGGCTGATTACTTCCGTAGTGTTGACAATACTCGTCCAGTTCACTATGAAGGTGTTACATGGTGTCGTGAATTTGATTACATTACAGACATCGAAAGTCGTATGTATGCGAAACCAGCTGATATTGAAGAATACCTCACTAACAATCCTCAAAAACCTTATATTTCATGTGAATACATGCACACAATGGGTAACTCTGGTGGTGGATTGAAACTCTACACTGACTTAGAGAAATATCCAGAATACCAAGGTGGATTTATTTGGGACTTCATTGACCAAGCTATTTACAAACCACTTCCAAATGGTAGCGAATTCCTATCATATGGTGGTGACTGGCATGATAGACCTTCTGACTACGAATTTTGTGGAAATGGTATTGTCTTCGCAGATCGTACCCTAACTCCAAAACTTCAAACAGTTAAACATCTTTACTCTAATATTAAGATTGCTGTTGATGAAAAATCAGTAACTATCAAGAATGATAATGTCTTTGAAGATCTTTCTGCTTATACTTTCCTAGCTAGAGTTTACGAAGATGGTAGAAAAGTTAGCGAAAGTGAATATCACTTTGATGTTAAACCAGGTGAAGAAGCAACATTCCCAGTAGAATTCGCTGTTGGAGCTTCAAATGCTGAACGAATTTATGAAGTTGCTTGTGTTCAGAATGAAGCAACTGAATGGGCTCCAAAAGGACATGAAATTGTTCGTGGTCAATATGTTGCTGAAAAGATTAGCACTGAAACACCAGTTAAAGCACCTTTGAATGTTGTTGAAGGCGACTTCAACATCGGAATTCAAGGACAAAACTTCTCTATCTTGCTTTCACGTGCACAAAATACGCTAGTATCTGCTAAGTATAACGGTGTTGAATTCATTGAGAAAGGTCCTAAACTTAACTTTACTCGTGCTTACACCGACAACGATCGTGGTGCTGGATATCCATTCGAAATGGCAGGCTGGAAAGTTGCTGGAAACTATAGTAAGGTTACAGATACTCAAATTCAAATTGAAGATGACTCTGTTAAAGTGACTTATGTTCATGAATTGCCTGGTTTTTCTGATGTCGAAGTTAAGGTAACTTATCAAGTTGATTACAAGGGTCGAATCTTTGTTACTACAAGCTATGATGGTAAAGCAGGTTTGCCAAACTTCCCTGAATTTGGTCTAGAATTTGCTATCGGTTCACAATTTACAAACCTAAGCTATTATGGATACGGTGCAGAAGAAAGCTACCTTGATAAACTTCCTGGTGCCTATCTTGGTCGATATGAAACATCTGTTGAAAAGACATTTGCTCCATATCTAATGCCACAAGAATCTGGTAATCACTATGGTACTCGTGAATTTACAGTATCTGATGATAACCATAATGGTCTTAAATTCACCGCACTAAATAAGGCATTCGAATTCAGTGCTTTGCTTAACAGTACTGAACAAATTGAAAATGCTCGTCATCAATATGAATTGCAACAATCTGATGCTACATGGATTAAAGTTCTTGCTGTTCAAATGGGTGTCGGTGGTGACGACTCATGGGGTGCTCCAGTTCATGACGAATTCTTGGTTAGCTCAGCAGATAGCTATCAATTGAGCTTCGTGATTGAACCACTCAACTAAAGTATTATTGGACTTTGCCTCCAACGATATATTTGATAAAGGAAACTCGAAAGGGTTTCCTTTTGTCATGGTTTGAAGTAAGAAAAAAGGAAACAGACCTCTGTTTCCTTTTAAAATATAACTCAGTTTTCAATTCCCTTAAAAATGGGAGTGGTCAAGTAAAATTATGAAAAAGTGAGTTAAAGTTATTGATATAGAAAAGGGACTAAACCACTCCCAAGACGTTAATGATTTTTTGTAGCTTTGGATGAAATTTGAAGATTATGCCTTGACGTTAATCGTCCAATAGCACTCTATCTAATATAAGTATACAACTTTGGGTTTAGATGTCCCAAAATAAGACTCTATGGATTCTTATCTGTATTGTGATTGGCGACTATTTTTGTCAATAAAAATTTAAGAGGTTGTTGATTTCACTTAGAATATAGTAACGCTCTATGAAAACGTATACAATAGTAGTTAGAGAAATAAACATAGATTGGAGAAGATTGATGACATCATCTTTTGAAGACTTCACAAAAAAAGCAGAAGCATTCTTAGAAGAACATATTACAGAGTATCTCAGTGTGGACATGGCTCTTGAAGATTTTGCAAGACAATATAACCAAGGGCTTTTTGATGAGATCACTTCCTCTGATTCAAAGCAGGAGAGAGCTTGGAAACTCATTGAAGAGGCTTATCATTATCACGAGGAAGATCCTTCGAGAAGTCAGGAATTTTTGACAGAAGCTTTAAAACTAGATCCTGAAAATCTTGATGCTAAGCAGATGCTCTTAACTTTTCAAAGTCCACTTGAACATCTAAAAGGCCTAATTGCTTTAGAAAAAGAGCAAAGGTCCAAGTGGGATCAAGGTCCAAAAATGGGCTGGGCTAATCTTGACGAGCGTCCTTATTTGTCTTTGAAGTATAATCTTGCTAAATTTTATTTAAGCAACAGTATGAAGCGGTTTGCTATTAAGGAATTTGAAGAGATTCTAGAGATAGATGTTCAAGATCACATGGGAGTCTGTTACGAATTGATGGCTACCTATTGTAATCTGGAGGAGTTTGATAAGGCTAAAAGTTTTTCGAATGTGAGCAAATGGAATATCACGAAGAAGATTTGATGATAGTACCAATGATGACGGTCTCTCTAATGACGGGACATAGTGAGGATGCGGATTTCTATTTTGATCTTCTCTATGCAAAAAATCCAGAGTTCGAAAATTATTTAAAAATGATTGAACAAGGTGATGAAGAGCGTCTAGTTGCCGAAACGCTTAAAGTCAACCCTATCTTATTTGAAGCCAATAGTATGCAAAGTCTTTTAATGGTTTTTAATCAAGTCGTTGATCTGTCCCAGTCAGAATATTATTTTACTTGGTTAATCGAAAAATATCGTGCAAAACGCCCACAAATACAAGTTGGGAAAAAGAAAAATCCACAATTGCACAAACTAATTAGGCAATTGGAAAAAAGTATAGAACCAAGCAAAGCCCTCCAAGGTCTTTCAATAAGTGTGGAACGTATACTTCGTCAACATGACTTAATAGAGTTTAAAGATTTTAAAAAGAAAACGGAAGAGGAAGTAGCAGCTATTAGAGGAGTTGGCAAGGTGAGCATGCAAATCCTCAAAGAAAATGGTGTTGTCTTTAAAAAGAAGCGGAAAAAGAAGTAAGTCAACATCATACTAGCCGTAGCAAATCTTTGCATTTTTATCTTATATTTTTTAAGATAATTCTGTTACAAATTGAAAAGGAGAACAGGATGGAAACATATACACTTTCAAATGGCGTTACGATTCCTAAAATTGGTTTTGGGACTTGGCAGATTCCAGAAGGGGAAGAAGCTTATAACAGCGTTAGTTTCGCACTTAAGGCTGGTTACACACATATTGATACAGCGCAAATCTACGGTAACGAGGTTTCTGTAGGTAAGGCGATTGCTGATAGTGATGTGGCGCGTGAGGATATTTTCCTAACGACTAAACTTTGGAATGACAAGCATGATTACGAATTGGCTAAATCCTCTATCGATGAGTCACTCGAAAGATTAGGTGTGGATTATTTGGATCTATTACTCATCCACTGGCCAAATCCTAAGGCTCTTCGTGAGAACGATGCTTGGAAGGCCGGCAATGCAGGCGCATGGAAGGCTATGGAAGAAGCCTATAAAGATGGTAAGGTGCGTGCTATTGGGGTATCTAACTTTATGCAACATCACCTTGAAGCTCTCCTTGAAACGGCTGAAATTGTGCCACATGTCAACCAAATTCTCTTAGCTCCAGGTTGTGCTCAAGAAGACTTGGTTGCTTATTGTAAAGAGCGTGACATTCTTCTTGAAGCATACAGCCCACTGGGTACTGGTAGCATTTTTGGAAATGAAGACGTCGAAGCAGTGGCTGAACGTAACGGGAAATCTGTTGCTCAAGTCGCCCTACGTTGGAGCCTTCAAAAAGTTTTCTTACCACTACCTAAGTCAGTGACACCAAAAAATATTGAAGCCAACTTGGATATCTTTGATTTTGATTTGTCAGAGGACGACATGGCAGTCTTGGATAAGATTCAAGGCATCAAAACTCAGGATAATCCTGACACAGTTAATTTTTAATAGGATAGAAGCAACTCGTCAGAGTTGTTTTTTTTATTTTGTGACTTTAAGTCCGTTT
>NZ_KV832475.1:0-12103 GCF_001837455.1 Streptococcus sp. HMSC068F04 | reverse complement strand
AAGTATGCACTTAATTTGACAATTCAAGGGAAATAAAAAGACAATACTATATAATAAGTCTAGAGGCGAACTATATGAAGTATCTGAAATATAGTTTCAACTTTTTGAAAGTATAAGAAATAAGAAAATCTGTCAAAATGCTTTTAAAGCAACGATATAATACTGAAAATCTAGATATTGAAAAAATCAAAGGGAATCTTCCAAATCAAGGGGTTATCTTAAATGACTAACATAACATTTTCACAAGTTCAAAAGAGTTTTCACAAGAAGTTGGTGTTAGACATTCCTGATTTTCAAGCGGATTCAGGTGAAATCTTCTCCATCGTTGGTGGCAATGGTGCCGGTAAATCGACTTTTATCAAGCTCTTGGCAGGGATTTTTTTGCAGGATAAGGGCGAGGTTCGTGTCTATGGCGTTTCTAATCGCTCCAAGAAAATCCACTCGCTGGTCAAGTTTGTCTTGGAGAGCGGGCAGGGGTTGTACAGTTATTTGACAGCTATGGAGAATCTCCAATATTTTCTAAGCTTGAATGGGATTGCCTTGTCTCATATCAAGGCAGAGGTGGATGTCTTGTGCGACCAGCTGGCGTTTACCCCTTATAAGGACACGCTGGTTTCAGAACTGTCCCAGGGCAACCGTCAAAAATTGACCTTAATCTTAGCCTTGGTGCAAAAACCGAAAGTACTCTGTTTAGATGAGCCGACCAATGGGCTAGATTTGCTGGCAAAAAAACAGCTGCTGACTCTTTTGCAGGATTATGCTCGTCACCATCAAGCCAGTATTTTTATCACCAGTCATGATGCTAGTTTTATCGAGAAGGTCAGCACTCGGGTGGTGGTAATTCAGGAGGGGCGGCTTTATCGTGAAGGAACCTTTGAGGAGATTTTTGGTAATGTCCACCAGCATGAAGTCTATCACTTGCTGTTAGATAAGAGTGCAGAAAGTGTACTGAAACAAAGATTCCCTGAGCTGGACTACAAGGTGCTTGACGGTGGGATTTCGGTAGAGACCAGAAATCCAGACCTTTATCGGCTATTGCTGGAAGAAACAGAAGTCTTGCAGTTCACCCGAGAACCTGCCTCTTTGGAAGATTTGCTGTATGAGGTGCTCAAATGATGCTATCAGCGATTGGGCGAGAGTTTAGTCGTCAACTCAGCGAATACAAACAGTTCAAAGTCAATCTTCTCTTTGCCAACCTGGGAATTTTCTTTCTAGTTACGGGTTTTCTGACCTATTTTGACAGCCAGCAAGATACTTTTGAGCTGTTTATCTTGCTTTTTACTTGGTATTTTTCTAGCCACAGTATCACCCATCCAACCTATTTTATCGAGGATGAGATTGCAGACCGCACCATTATCAACGTGATTCAGAGTCGGCGGAGCATCTTTGGCATGCTTTTTATCAAAATTATCGTACAGATTTTGTTGGACTTGGTCAAGGCCATTCCTTTGTTTTGCTTGGTTGCCTTGGTTCAGCAGATTGCCTTTCCTACTGACTGGGTCGTTACATTTGTTACTTTTCTTCTGTCCTTTGTGGTTATTGCGTCCCTTTATGGTCTAGGCTTTCTCTTTGCCAGTTTTTCCTTTGTCTTTACAAAAATTTCCAGTATTACTAGCCTCCTTGCTTACGGGATTCTCTTTTTGGCTGGTTTTCAGGAACAATCGAGCCATTTGATTGCTACTTTAACTCGTTTCTTGCCTTTTCATCTCTTGGTGAGTTTTATCCGCCAACCAAGTTGGTTCGTTCTTTTATTATTACTGGGATACGGTTTGATTTACTGGCTCTTGGGTTACTTGTGCTTTCAAACTTGTTTGACCTATGCCAAAAAGAAGGGAAGTTTGTTCCATGTATAATGAAGTGAAGCGATTTTATCTCTTTCGCAAGAGACGCTGGGCGGATACCCTGTTTGACACCCTCTACCACGTCATTTTCATTCTTGGTTTTTATAGCCTTTTGAGGGGAAATTCTGACTTTCAGTTGTCCTATTTCTATTATTATTTCATCTTGACCCATGTGGTTTCCTTGGGAAATGAAGAGTTGGAGTACGAGATTCGGTCTGGGCAATCTTTTGGCACCCAGTATGCTTTGCAATCAGTGTATAGAATTTACCTGCAACGAGCAGTGGTTTACTTTGTTTGGTTGTCTTTGATCTTCTGGATTGCTCTGCTTTTGATTCATCAGGGTTTACCAACTCACTTTTCTTTGAAGGTCATCAGTTTCCAAGGACTGCTCGTGGTACTGATTGGTTTCCTGATTTTCCTCGGCTATTATCTTGTCATGATTCGACTGACCATCCGCTTCCAACGGATTTCAGTCTTGGTAGATTTTTTAAACACCGTGCTCTTATTCTACTCCGGACTCGTCTTTCCAGTGGTGAGTTTTGGGAATTTGAAGAAATTATTTGATGGGATTATAAGAAATTAAGGATTCTTTTTCAATACAGAGTCCTTTTTCTATTGAGATCTTCTCTTAATTCCTATCCTCTGAGACGGTGAAGGTGATATACTCCCCTTATAGTGGACAGTGAAAATACTATAATTCACTAGAAGTGAATTGCCGCCCAAAAGAAGTCCAAAATCTGTCGAAAAAAACTAAGAGTAGTTCAACTCTATCTAAACGAAGAGAAGCCTGTGATTATTTTGCTAGAAGATTTAAGATTGGTCAAACAACCATTAAATGATGAATCTGTAAGCATAAGTATTTGATAAATTGTAAAATATAGTGCAACAAAAAACTCATAGCTTTTCATTGGTGTAAACTGTAAGTAATCACATAAACAGAACTCGAGGAAAAACTATGAGCTACTCTCATCTTAAAAGCAAAAATTTTTCTGACCCCGTATCATTGCTTATTGGTTTATTTTTGTAAATAAGATATAAAAAATCCCCACCAGAAAGAAATTCTGGTGGGGTATTTGGTGGGGAACCAAATATAATTAATTATATTTTAGCGTTTTAAAACAATTCAAAATGCTGTTAAATCAATCAAGTCACTTTAAATTAGGTTTATATTTTATTCCCACTCTACAGTTGCAGGTGGTTTACTTGTAATATCGTAGACGATACGGTTAACGTGGTCAACTTCGTTAACGATACGTACAGAAATCTTTTGAAGAACTTCCCATGGAAGCTTTGCAAAGTCAGCTGTCATACCGTCAATTGAAGTGATAGCACGGATAGCGATAGTGTAGTCATAAGTACGGCCATCACCCATAACACCGACAGAGCGAACGCCTGTGTTAACAGTGAAGTATTGCCATACATCACGATCAAGACCAGCTTTGGCAATTTCTTCGCGAAGGATAGCATCAGACTCACGAACAGTTTCAAGTTTCTCTTCAGTGATTTCACCCATAACACGGATGGCAAGTCCTGGTCCTGGGAAAGGTTGACGCCAAACAACTTCGTCAGGCATTCCCATCTCAGTACCAAGGGCACGTACTTCATCTTTAAAGAGGGTATTAAGTGGTTCAATCAATTCAAACTGCATATCTTCTGGAAGACCACCAACATTGTGGTGAGATTTGATTGTTTGGGCTGTCTCAGTACCTGATTCAATAATATCAGTGTAGAGTGTTCCTTGAGCTAGGAAGTCTACACCTTTAAGTTTGCTTGCTTCGTCATCAAAGACGTAAACAAACTCGTTACCGATGATTTTACGTTTTTTCTCAGGATCGTCAACACCAGCCAAGAGATCTAGGAAGCGTTTAGAAGCATCAACACGGATAATGTTAAGGCCAAATTTACCTCCAAGCATCTCCATAACTTGGTCACCTTCACCTTTACGGAGAAGACCGTGGTCAACGAAGATACATGTCAATTGATCTCCGATAGCTTTTTGCAAAAGGACACCAACAACAGATGAGTCAACCCCACCTGAGAGGCCAAGAAGGACTTTACGGTCACCAACTGTTTCACGGATTTGTGCAATTTGCATATCTACGAAGTTAGCCATTGACCAGTCACCTTTGGCACCACAGATACCGAAAGCGAAGTTTTTCAAGATATCGTTACCATATACAGAGTGACGAACTTCTGGGTGGAATTGGATACCGTAGAAGTTTTTCTCAGTATTTTCCATTGCGGCGAATGGGCAATCTACTGAGTCACCAACAAGATGGAAACCTTCTGGAATTTCTGTAACAGCATCACCGTGGCTCATAAGAACGACTTGTTCTTCAGGAGTTCCTGCAAAGAGTTCTGATTGGGCACGAAGGCGAAGTGTTGATTGGCCATACTCACGGTTACCAGCTTCACCAGCAGGAACAACTTTACCACCAAGTTTGTGGGTCAACAGTTGCATTCCGTAACAGATACCAAGAATTGGAATACCAAGTTCAAAAATTTCTTCGTCAATACCAAAGGCATCTTCGGCATAAACAGAGTTAGGACCACCCGAAAGTACGATACCGATAGGATCGATGGCACGGACTTCATCAGCGGTAATTTTATGGCTTTTCAATTCAGAGAAAACGCCAAATTCACGAATACGACGTGCAATCAGCTGATTGTATTGGCTACCATAGTCTAGAACAATGATTTTCTGCACATCATTCAAAGTAGAAATGTCAGTCATTATTACCCTTTCTTTTTACGTCACAAATGGACTCTTATGCAATCATTGTATCACAATTTTAAGGACTTAGCACCTAGATTTATACGATAAACTGTAAGTCTTATCGTCACCTTTACAATTCTATTAGTTTTTTTGTAAAATAGGGGTAAAGAAGGGGGTATTAGATGCTACCAGCATATATTCGCATACATGATAAGATTAAGGCAGATGTTGATGACGGCACTTGGAAAATCGGGCAACGTCTCCCTAGCGAGCGAGATCTTTGCGACACTTTTGATGTGAGTCGTATGACTGTGCGTCAGGCCATAACACTTTTAGTAGATGAGGGGATTTTAGAGCGTAAGCCAGGCAGTGGTACTTTTGTGGCTAGCAGTCGAGTTAAGGAAAAGATGCGTGGAACCACGAGTTTCACAGAGATTGTAAAATCCCAAGGCAAGAAACCATCTAGTGAGCTTATTTCATATAAGCGTGTACATCCCAATGAATTTGAAATCAAAAATTTAGGTGTCTTACCACAGTCCTATGTGATTCGTATGGAACGTGTTCGTTTTGCGGACGATCTTCCAGTTGCCTATGAGATTGCCAGTATCCCTGAGAAAATTATCCGAGGTTTTAAGGAGTCAGAAATTACGGAACATTTCTTCAAGACACTGACCGATAATGGCTATGAAATAGGGAAAAGTCAGCAGACCATATCAGCTAGTTTGGCCAATAGTAGTTTAGCCAAGCACCTCAAGGTTAAGACTGGTGATGCTCTCTTGAGTCTGACACAAATTTCCTTCCTTCAAGACGGTCAGGCTTTCGAATATGTACGAAGTTACTACGTTGGTGACCGTTTTGAATTTTATTTGGAGAACAATTAGAAGTCACTACTTTTTTCTGCACAAGAATCGTGCTAACACCATGATTTTATGGTAAAATGGAGCTTATGGAAATTGAAAAAACCAATCGCATGAATGCCCTTTTTGAGTTCTATGCTGCACTTTTGACAGATAAGCAGATGAACTATATTGAGCTATATTATGCGGATGATTACAGTTTGGCAGAAATTGCCGAGGAATTTGGTGTGAGTCGTCAGGCAGTATATGATAACATCAAGCGTACTGAGAAGATTTTAGAGGCTTACGAGATGAAATTACATATGTATTCAGATTACATCGTCCGTAGCCAAATTTTTGATGATATCATGGAAAAATACCCAGACGATAGCTATCTTCAGGAACAAATTACTGTGCTCAGCAGCATTGATAATAGAGATTAGATCAAAGCAGAAAGTAAGAGAGGAAATGATATATGGCTTTTGAAAGCTTAACGGAACGCTTGCAAGGCGTTTTCAAAAATTTAAGACGTAAAGGAAAACTTTCAGAGAAAGAAGTTCAAGAAGTCACTAAAGAGATTCGTTTGGCACTTCTTGAAGCAGACGTAGCGCTACCAGTCGTTAAGACATTTATTAAACGTGTTCGTGAACGTGCTGTAGGTCACGAAATCATTGATACTCTTGATGCTTCACAACAAATTATCAAGATTGTTAATGAAGAATTGACAGAGATTCTTGGGTCTGAAACATCTGAAATTGAGAAATCTCCAAAGATTCCAACAATCATTATGATGGTTGGTCTCCAAGGGGCTGGTAAGACAACCTTTGCTGGTAAATTGGCTAATAAGTTGATTAAGGAACAAGAAGCCCGTCCAATGATGATTGCGGCGGACATCTATCGTCCAGCAGCCATTGATCAATTGAAGACTTTGGGGCAACAAATCAATGTTCCTGTTTTTGATATGGGAACAGAGACACCAGCAGTTGAGATTGTCAAAAATGGTTTGGAACAAGCGCGTGCCAATAAGAATGACTATGTCTTGATTGATACGGCTGGTCGTTTGCAGATTGACGAGACTCTCATGCAAGAATTGCATGATATTAAGGATTTTGCTCATCCAAACGAAATTCTCTTGGTTGTGGATAGCATGATTGGTCAGGAAGCTGCTAACGTTGCCAAGGAGTTCAACGAACAGCTAGATATCACTGGTGTTGTTCTTACTAAAATTGATGGGGACACCCGTGGAGGTGCGGCTCTTTCTATTCGTGAGATTACCGGCAAGCCAATTAAATTTACGGGTACTGGTGAGAAAATTACAGATATCGAGACTTTCCACCCAGACCGTATGTCAAGTCGTATTTTGGGTATGGGTGACCTTCTTACCCTTATCGAAAAAGCTTCTCAAGAGTACGATGAGAAAAAATCTCTTGAGTTGGCTGAAAAGATGCGTGAAAACACCTTCGACTTCAATGACTTCATCGACCAACTAGACCAAGTGCAAAATATGGGTCCAATGGAGGATTTGCTCAAGATGTTGCCAGGTATGGCTAACAATCCAGCCTTGGCTAATGTTAAAGTAGATGAGAAACAAATTGCGCGCAAACGTGCCATCGTATCATCTATGACACCTGAAGAACGTGAAAATCCAGATCTTTTGACACCAAGTCGTCGTCGCCGTATTGCCAATGGTTCAGGGAATACCTTCATCGAAGTTAACAAGTTTATTAAAGACTTCAACCAAGCCAAACAAATGATGCAAGGTGTTATGTCTGGCGATATGGAGCAAATGATGCGTCAAATGGGTCTTAACCCAAATAATCTGCCAAAAAACATGCCAAATATGCCTGATATGGGTAATATGGATATGTCTGCTCTCGAAGGCATGATGGGTGGCGCTGGTATGCCAGATCTTGGAAATATGGATCTTAGCCAAATGCTTGGTGGTGGCCTTAAAGGTAAGGTTGGTTCATTTGCCATGAAACATGCGATGAAGCGTCAAGCTAATAAGATGAAAAAAGCTAAGAAAAAACGTAAATAAGAAACATAGAACGCTAGGGCATTTTGCTCTAGTGTTTTTTTCTGAAAAACATTGACTTATATAACTATACACTGTAATATACTAATGTATATACAGTAAAAAGGAGTAAATCATGAAACCTAAAAAGAGAATTCAAGAAATGACCTTTGCAGCTTTATTAACTGCAATTGCTATCCTTATCCCAAGTATCATGCCAATTAAACTGATCATCCCACCGGCTTCGTATACTTTGGGGAGTCATGTTCCAATATTTCTAGCTATGTTTATATCTCCCTGGGTAACTGCTTTTGTTATCTTAGCTTCTAGTTTGGGATACTTTATGGCTGGCTATCCGATTGTTGTTGTTTTTAGAGCCTTTTCTCATATTATATTTGGCTTTTTAGGCGCACTCTATTTGAAAAAATTTCCACAAACGATAGAAAACCATAAATCATCATTACTTTTTAACTTTGTTTTAGGACTTATCCATGCCATAGGTGAAGTTCTTGCTTGCGTGATTTTTTATTCTGTAACTGGTGAGGATTTCCAAAAACTGTTCTATGTTCTCTTTGTTTTAGTTGGTTTTGGTACTATTGTCCATAGTATGATAGACTATGTTATAGCATTAACGATTTTCAAAAGTATTCGAAAAATACGCTAGTTGAAAGAGGGATGGGTGGTCTATGGCTTCAAATCGAAAACAAGAATTATTGGCACTCTTAAAGGGAGCTAAAGAGGCAATGAATGGACAGAGTTTGGCGGAGCATTTTGGTGTGACACGTCAAATCATTGTTCAAGATATTGCCCTCTTGCGTGCAGATGGTGCCCAGATTATTTCAACTAATAGGGGATATATCTATAAAAGTAGCGATGACAATTCTTATGTACATCGACTATTTAAGGTGAATCATAAAGTGTCCGATATGGAGGATGAGCTTTTGGCTATTGTTGATAATGGAGGCCGTATTCAAAATATCATGATAGATCATCCAGTTTATGGAGAAATTCAGACTTTGTTGAAATTGACTTGTCGTCGAGATGTTAGTCATTTTTTAGACCAAGCCTCGTCAAATGACTTTCGCCCCTTATCTGATTTGACAAACGGTGTTCATTACCATCTTGTCGAAGCAGATAGTGAACAAGATATAGATTATATTGAAGAGGCACTTAACCATCTAGGATTTTTAGTTAAAGAATGAGATAAAAGAGAAATGTAAAAGTAGTTGGTTTCACTTGAAAACAACTGCTTTTTTTGATAAACTTATGTTAGTTTATTAACTTACGGAGGTAGCCATGTTTTCAGGACAAAGACTTAAGGAAATTCGAGAAGCGCAAGGAATGAGCCAAGCATCAGTAGCTAAGCATCTAGGAATTTCACGCTCCTCTTATTTTAATTGGGAAAATGGTAAGACGAAACCTAATCAAAAGAACCTATCGGTTTTGGCCGAACTTTTTGGTGTAGCTGAAACCTATTTTCTGTCTGAACATGAGATTGTAGAAGTCTACTTGGAATTAAATGAGGAAAATCGTCGGGAAGCTTTGCGACTCACTAAGGCTCTCCTAGAAGAGCAAGAAGCAGAAAAGCAGAAAGCACCTGTTATTCCCCTTTACTCTTACAAAGTTTTCGAGCGTTTATCAGCCGGAACAGGTTACACTTACTTTGGTGACGGCAACTATGATGAAGTTTTCTATGATGAAGAATTGGATCATGATTTTGCATCATGGGTGTTTGGAGACTCTATGGAACCTACCTACCTAAATGGTGAAGTAGTGTTAATCAAACAAACAGGTTTTGATTATGATGGGGCTGTTTATGCTGTAGACTGGGATGGTCAAACCTATATTAAGAAAGTTTATCGCGAGGAAGATGGTCTACGTTTAGTTTCTCTTAATAAACGTTATGGTGATAAGTTTGCCCCTTATGACGAAGATCCGCGAATCATAGGTAAAATTGTCGGTAACTTTATGCCTGTTGAGGCTTAGTCAACTTTTATCGATTGGGCATCTTAAACTAAATCTGATATAATATAAGTAAAGTAAAGCCAAGTCTTTGGCTTTTTTTAAAGAGTTTAAATCATATTTTACTAAGAAAATAAAGAGGAGAGATATACATGGCTACTATTCAATGGTTTCCTGGTCACATGTCCAAAGCTCGTCGACAAGTTCAGGAAAATCTTAAGCATGTTGATTTTGTAACAATTTTAGTGGATGCACGTTTGCCACTGTCAAGTCAAAATCCCATGCTAACTAAAATTGTTGGCGATAAACCAAAGCTTTTAATTCTCAATAAGGCTGACCTTGCTGATAGTAATCGTACAAAAGAGTGGCGTAGCTATTTTGAGAGTCAAGGGATTAAAACCTTGGCCATCAATTCCAAGGAACAATCTACAGTTAAATTGGTGACAGACGCTGCTAAGAGTCTTATGGCTGACAAGATTCAACGACTACGTGAACGTGGTATTCAGAAAGAGACCTTGCGAACCATGATTATTGGGATTCCAAATGCGGGGAAATCTACCTTGATGAATCGTTTGGCTGGTAAAAAAATTGCCGTTGTAGGAAATAAACCTGGTGTGACAAAAGGTCAACAGTGGTTGAAGTCTAATAAGGACTTGGAAATCCTTGATACTCCGGGGATTTTGTGGCCTAAGTTTGAAGATGAATTGGTCGGTTTGAAACTTGCTTTGACCGGTGCCATCAAGGACCAGCTCTTGCCAATGGATGAAGTTACAATTTTTGGCCTTAACTATTTTAAAACTTACTATCCTGAACGTTTAGAGGAACGCTTTAAAGGGATTGACCTTGAAGAAGAGGCACCAGAAATCATTATGGAAATGACTCGAAAACTTGGCTTCCGTGAAGATTATGACCGTTTCTATAATCTATTTGTCAAAGAAGTTCGTGATGGAAAACTAGGACGTTACACACTTGATATTGTTGGGGTCGATACTGATGGCGACAATTAAAGAAGTCAAAGAGCAATTGGCCACTTTGACAGGCCTTGACGATCACCGATGGGCAAGTTTTGAGGAAGATAGTCGAGCTGGTGTACAGACTGCCATTAAGCAACGCCGTAAAGCTATACAAGCTGAGATTGCTGAGGAAGAACGCTTAGAGATGATGCTCAGTTACGAAAAATCGCTCTATGCTCAGGGAATTGAACTCATTGCAGGTGTTGATGAAGTTGGACGTGGTCCTTTGGCTGGGCCAGTGGTAGCTGCAGCAGTGATCTTACCAAAGCTTTGTAAAATAAAAGGTCTCAATGACAGTAAAAAAATACCAAAATCAAAACATGAAGCTATTTATAAGCAGGTCATGAAGGAAGCGGTAGCCGTCGGGATTGGTATAAAGGACAATCATGTGATTGACGATGTCAATATTTATGAAGCAACCAAGCTTGCTATGGCTGATGCTATTGAAAAACTTAGTCCCAAACCAGAACATTTGTTAATTGATGCCATGACTTTGGACCTACCAATAGAACAAACATCAATTATAAAAGGGGATGCTAATTCTTTATCAATTGCGGCAGCTTCTATCGTAGCAAAGGTAACCCGTGATAAGATGATGGCTGATTATGATCAGGAGTTTCCTGGTTACGCATTTGCCAAAAATGCAGGCTATGGTACCAAGGATCATCTGTCTGGCCTAGATAAATTTGGTGTTACTCCAATTCATAGAAGAAGCTTCGAACCCATAAAGTCAATAATAAAAAGTAGGTGAAGTGGCGTGATTTTAGCTATTGATATTGGAGGAACCTTTATCAAGTTTGGGTTAGTTGATGATGATTTTAAGATTAGCAATCAATCTAAAGTGTCAACGCCAACAACGTTAGACGACTTTTGGTTGACCTTAGAGCATATTGTCTCGTCTCACAAGGATATCATTTCTGGGATTGCCATTGCGTGCCCTGGCGAAATAAATAGTAAACGTGGCTTCATTTTCAAGGGCGGTCTTATCCCTTATTTAACGGCTATTCCTCTTGGGTCACGATTGACTAAAACATTTCAACTGGCTGTAAAGGTTATCAATGATGCTGACGCGTCAGCTTTGGCTGAAGCCAGATATGGAAGTCTACAAGACTTAGATTGTGGGGCTGCTTTGGTTTTAGGTACGGGTGTTGGTTTAGGACTTGTCTCACAGAAGGACTTGCTATCACCTCTGTCAGTCACCCAATATCTGCGAGCTCCAAGTCCCCAAAGAATGAGTCAAACCTCTCTACCTTTCCAGTGGGAATTGTTTATGCATTGCTTAGTAAGTCTTGTCGATAATAAGGGGTCTGCAGTAGGCTTTGTTCATGAAGCCAGTCAATTACTTGGGTTAGATCAAGACGATGGTCCAGCCGTATTCTCAGCTATAGAGGGAAATCAATCGGAAGAGCTAAATCTTTTATTTAAAGACTATTGTCATGAAATTGCTGTTCTTGTGCTAAATTTACAGAGCTTCTTTAGGCTGGAGAAAGTTGTTATCGGTGGTGGTATCAGTAGGCAAGGTACCTTAATAGAAGGAATAAGTGATGCCTATGAGGAGTTATTTAAGGATAAGACTGAATTAGGTTTTGAGCCCATAACTATTCAAGCCTGTCATTTCCATAACGATAGTAACCTACTAGGAGCCGCGTCTTATTTTGCTTCTGAAAATGATTTGTAATCACGGAAAGTTCCGGCTCTTTGTCAACTGTAGTGGGTGACGA
>NZ_KV832474.1:0-7184 GCF_001837455.1 Streptococcus sp. HMSC068F04 | reverse complement strand
ACTTCTGAGGACTTTGTCTTCAATCTGAAACGTGTCATGGACACGCTTTCTTTTATTTATTGATTTGTCTTGCTTGACGACGTTCTTTGACTCTTTGACGACGTCCTTTTTCATTGAGGTAAATCAAGTAGAGGAGACCAACTGGGATAAGGCATAGCAACCAGAAATAAACTGAGAGTTGGCCATTATTTGTTGCTTTAGTAGCCTTTTTATCTTTTTGGTTACTTCCAAAATCGAACCATCCCTTAACTTTAGTTGCCTTAACAGAAGTAGCCTTGATATTAGGTGATACTGTCTTCAGACCATTATCAATGACAATGTGATCATCTTTAACAGAGATTTTAGGGTCTTTGCCTTTTTTGACTGTGGCGTAGACATCTTTTTCGACAGTGTACTTTTTACCGTCGATTTCTTGTTCACCCTTGCTAAGAACTTTCTTGTAAGAGAAATCTTTATACATTTTCTCAACGAGAGCATTACCAAAGGTATGACGGATTTCTTCACCTGTTTGGTCAGACCAATCACCAGAACCCATGATGACAGCAATCATACGTTGATCACCACGTTTGATGGTATCAATATAGTTGAAAGCACCTTCTGGGCTAGATCCTGTCTTCAAACCATCAACCCCATCAATTCCGTATTTGGCACCTGGAATAGAGTAGTTATAAGTCTCGAAGGTTTCCTCGTAAGGTGTTCCCTTTTTAACTGTGACAACAGGTTTGCTAGTGTACTTGAGAATTTCTGGGTATTTCTTGATGAAGTTATAGGTCATGATGGCCAAATCACGCGCAGTTGTTTGGTTGGTTTGGTTGTTATCATAACGTTGAGGACTGTAGTAACCTTTGAAGGCGACAGCAACGGCACCAGAAGCGTTAAACCATTTGGTATTGGTCATCCCTAGCTCTTTAGACTTTTCATTCATCATGTCTAGCCATTTATCAGGATCATTATTGGTCAAGTAGTTGGCAAGCATCACGGTTGTAACGTTAGAGGAAGGCACCGCCGTCATAGTGATGAGTTCTGAAACGGTATAATCAACACCCGCAACAATCTTGTTGTTGGAAATTTCGTAAATATCGGCAATAGCTTGGTCGGTTGGAGTAGCTGTGATAACAGTATCTTCTGAAATCTCTCCTTTAGACATAGCTTCAAAGACCAAATAAAGTGTCATGGCCTTAGACATAGAAGCAGGGTCACGCACCTCATCAGCATTTTCTTCCCAGAGGACATCTCCGGTATTGCCATCAATTAAGAGGGTTGATTTGGGGCGATAGGCCTCAGTGGCTTCAGTATAACCAGCAGCTCGTGTGATATCCATCAATTCGTCTGCACTAGACAAACTCGGTGCTAGAGCTAGACAAGCTGCTAAAAGGACGGCAACAATTTTCTTTTTCACAATGTGTCTCCTTTAATATCTATGGGGTTCTGTAGCTGGCAGAACCTATTTATATCTATTAATCTCATTTGCCTGTCAAAACCCTAAATTCAGTAGTGACAAACACCTTCATTATAACATATAAAAGTTAGAGTTTTCCTAACATTCGGCATTTTAATGTAATTTTTAGAATTGATTGAATGTTACACAAAATATAGTTGAAAGCTGAAAAAAACGAGCTTATTTGCTCGTTACTTTTCATCTTTTATCCTTGTCACTTGGTGGTAAATCATGAACCAGGTTTCATTTCGACGCCAGATACTAGTGTGGAAATTTCCTCCCAACTCATAACTAATTAATTTCGTTTTTTGACTAACAGATGTCATCTTGAAGCTGTCAAAGTTATTGAGAAGTGGTTGTTGATTGGCAATGACTTCTTCACGAGTGTGGTGATGGCCATTTTCGTCGATTAAGTAGAAGTCAGGTGCCAAGAGATTTTCATAGTCAGGAATTTTCGACAGAATAATCTTTTCATTGCGAGAGAGTTTGTGAAGGACATTGCCATAAATTTCATCTTCGGGAATGGCAGCGGGTTCTACGTGGACATCAGTGTCGTAGACAGAGAAACGCTTGCTGAGGACCTCCTCGATTTGTTCAGTAATGGCATGACTCTCGTAAACTGAGAGGTCAGGATTCATTTCAACCACAATATCAAGATAGACGTTGCTACCATAAGAACGGCCACGTTGTTTCTTAACTTTAGTGACTTTTGGAATCTCAAGAATGGCTTTTTCATAGGCCTTGAGGTTTCTCTCGTCGAAACCGTCTGACAAACTAAAGGTTGCTTCCATGAAGATATCATAGGCTGTCTTTAGGATGAAGAAGGTAATGATAATGGCAGTAATATAGTCAATAATCGTGAGATTGAAGGATGCTGCAACGATAGCGATTGAGGTACCAATAGAAGTTACAGCATCGGAGAGATTGTCCTTGGCCGCAGCAATCAAAGCACTGGATTTCAGCTTTTTTGCAAGTCTTTTATTGTAAAAGTAAACGCCACACATGACGATAGCAGATAGGATACCAACAGTGGCACCCAGTGGATCGACCACTGTTTCCTCTCTTAGAAAAATCTTTCGGACTGTTTGAATGAGGACCTGGAAACCTACCACGAACATGATAAAGGAAGTGACTAGGCTTGATAAGTCTTCAATCTTCCAATGACCAAACCTATGATCTGCATCAGCTGGTTGACTAGCTAGGTGCAATCCAATGAGTAGGGCCACGTTCCCTAAAATATCTGACAAGTTATTGAAACCATCGGCAATCAAAGAGCTAGAGTTTAAAAAGTGTCCAGCTAGTAGTTTTGCAATGGTAAGAAGAACATAGGCAGCAATACTGACAATAGGACCTCGTCTGGCTGCTCTTAAATTTTCATACGTAGTCATAGGATTACCTTTTCTCTTAAAATACAAGTTTAAATTATAGCATAAAACTATAACGAGTTAAAGATTGTAAGCCCTTTAAACTTGTGGAGTCACTCATTTTTAAAACTTTGTAGAAAATGCTTCGTATTCAGGGTGTTTTTTCAGTATTTTCCGAATATTCCCTACAAATTATGGTATAATTTAGGGTGTAAAACAGTCTAAAAAGAGGTTTTTATGGAACATTCGACATGGCACAAGCTTCTGAAAGAGGAACTACCGGATCATTATTTTTCAAAGATAAATCAGTTTATGGATCAGGTTTATAGTCAGGGAACGGTTTATCCGCCACGTGAAAAGGTTTTTAATGCCTTGTTGGAGACTCCGTTTGAAGAAGTGCGGGTGGTAATTCTTGGTCAGGACCCTTATCATGGGCCTCATCAAGCACAAGGACTATCCTTCTCAGTACCTGATAGCCTTCCTGCTCCTCCGTCTTTGAAAAATATTCTCAAGGAGTTAGAGGAAGATTTGGGTCCTAGACCCTTTCATGATTTAACTTCATGGGCTGAGCAGGGGGTGCTTTTGCTTAATGCCTGTCTGACGGTTCCAGCTGGTCAAGCAAATGGGCACGCCGGTCAGGTTTGGGAACCTTTTACAGATGCTGTGATTAAGGTCCTCAATCAAAAGGATACTCCTGTTGTCTTTATACTTTGGGGTGGCTATGCTCGTAAGAAGAAGGCACTGGTGACCAATCCAAAGCATGCCATTATAGAGAGTGCCCATCCGAGTCCCTTGTCGGCCTATCGTGGTTTTTTTGGCAGCAAGCCTTTTTCAAAAGCCAATGCCTACCTTGTATCTCAAGGCCAATCCCCAATTGATTGGTTGAAGTAAAATAGAAAGTTGGAAGATTATGTTACTGATTAAAAATGGTCGTGTTGTAGACCCTAAGTCTGGTTTGGATACGCAAGCTGATGTTCTTGTTGATGGTAAAAAAGTCGTTAAGATTGCGGAAAATATCGAAGCTGGAGATGCTCAAGTCATCGATGCGACTGGACTTGTGGTTGCTCCTGGTTTGGTGGATATCCATGTTCATTTCCGTGAGCCAGGTCAAACCCACAAAGAAGACATTCATACTGGTGCCTTGGCAGCTGCCGCAGGTGGTTTTACAACAGTTGTAATGATGGCTAATACTAATCCAACGATTTCAGACAAGGAAACCTTGGAGGAGGTCTTGACTTCAGCAGCTAAGGAAAATATCCATGTTAAGTCTGTTGCGACCATTACAAAGAATTTTGATGGTGAAAATATCACTGATTTCAAGGGCTTACTTGAAGCAGGTGCTGTCGGATTCTCGGATGATGGTATTCCATTGACCAATGCTGGTATTGTCAAAAAGGCCATGGAGCTAGCTAAAGAGAATAATACCTTCATCAGTCTTCACGAGGAGGATCCAGATCTTAATGGCATTCTCGGTTTCAATGAAAATATTGCTAAAAAAGAATTCCATATTTGTGGGGCAACTGGTGTAGCTGAGTACAGTATGATTGCGCGTGATGTCATGATTGCTTATGATACACAAGCACATGTTCATATTCAACACTTGTCAAAAGCTGAATCTGTAAAAGTGGTTGAATTTGCTCAAAAACTTGGAGCTCAAGTTACTGCCGAAGTGGCACCTCAGCATTTCTCTAAGACTGAAGACCTCTTGCTCTCAAAAGGTGCTAATGCCAAGATGAACCCACCACTTCGTTTGGAATCTGACCGTCAGGCTGTTATCGAAGGGCTGAAATCTGGAGTCATCTCAGTCATTGCCACAGACCACGCGCCACACCATGCCGATGAAAAGAATGTCGATGATGTTACTAAAGCACCATCAGGAATGACTGGTCTTGAAACATCTCTATCTCTTGGATTGACCTACTTGGTTGAAGCAGGTCACTTAAGCTTGACTGAACTCTTGAAAGTAATGACTAGCAACCCATCTGATCTTTATGGCTTCGATGCCGGTTACTTGGCTGAAAATGGACCAGCTGACCTTGTAATCTTTGCGGACAAGGAAAAACGTCAGGTCACAGCAGACTTTAAGTCTAAAGCAGCCAATTCACCATTTGTAGGCGAAGAGCTTACGGGCAGTGTTAAATACACTATCTGTGACGGTGAGATTGTTTATCAAGCCTAAATAAGGGATCAGAGCAGGGCACATCGAGACACTTGGTGTTGCACCTGCTTTTTTAGTTCTTGAAGGAGCAAAATGATGAAAAAGATACTGAAAGGTCTTGTTAAATATGTTACTTTAACTGTTTTGTTAGTCTGTTTTCTGCCATTGTCTTTTCAACACGTCAAAGCTGATGAGGTAGAGTATAGCCTGCCTTCCTATGTTGGTCACCTTTCAATAAATGATGATGGTAATGCGACCTTTACTCAGGAAGTGACTTATGATTTTGATAGTGACTATAAAGGTCAGTATGTAACCTTGGGAAAAATTGGTGGCTATTCTATCATGGATGACCCAAAGGTTTCGGCAACTGTAAATGGGAAAGAAAAAACAGATATTACAGTTGAAAAAACAGACTCCTATGATGGTGTAAAACTCAAAGTTTATAATTCAGGTTCAGATGGTGATAGGGTTGTCCTCAAAGTTACTTGGCAGATCCAACACCTATTGAATCTATATTCAGATATTGCAGTTTTAAATTGGTTTCCTATCTCTGATTGGGATAAAGGATTTGGACAGGTTGATTTCACAGTTGATGGTCTGGATGCAAGTCAAGGAGAGCTTTATGCCCACACCGGCTATTTCGGAAAAGACCCACAGGTTAAGCGTACTTCTACAGGTTATCAGGTTCATGTAGACAATTTTCCATCTTCAGGTAAATTGGAATTACACGCCTACTGGCCGATGACCAGTGCTTTACGAGAAAATAATCAGGCTTATTTATTAAATAAGACGAATATGGCAGACTTTCTAAAAAAAGAAGCAGATATCAAGGAATCTAAAGAAAAGTTTCGACATCTATTTTATGTCATTTTGCCACTTGTGATTTTAAGCTTTGTTCTTATTGGTATCTTCTGTTATCTCATTGTTTTATATAGCACTAGAACGCCTTCCTTCCCTAGAAATGCCCGTCTTTATGAAGCCCCTCAAGATTTAGCACCTTTGGTCCTAGCCAAGAATGTTTATAATCAGTCGTTCGACAAAACAGGTCTAAAAGAAGAAACGGGTCCTCTGAAGTTTAAATATATGGTGCAAGCTACCATCCTTGATTTGATTGATAGAGGTTATCTCACCTATAGACAAGAAGGTGATAGTAATATTCTTACACGTATTGAAAAGGAAGGTCTCTCTTCATTTGAAGAGTCTTTCTTGGATATGTTGTTTGATGGTCGCATGGAAATTAGAGATACGGAAATGTTCTCGCGCTATTATCTTGATAAAGATGGCTTAGAAAAACAATTTAAGAGTGCTAGAACAAGCTATGAGCGTGAAGCAATACGTTCCCAAGGAAAACGTGTCAAATATCAATTCACTAATGACGGCTATCAAGTAGCAAAAGGCGTAGAAAAAGAGGAATTTGCGCTTGGACTTCCTAAAATTTATAGAGATTTTAGTCCGAAAGAAAAGACATTTAACATATTGGGAGTAGCAGCTTTGGTACTTTCAATGGTGCATTGTATTCTTTCAACCTTGTTCTTATTTGCTGCTTTTGGATCAGGACTTGGTTTTTACTATATTCTTGGTCTTCTACCTATAGCAGGAGTTACGATTTTATTCTGGTACTTAGTGAAGAGACGTCGTCAGAGATGTCTTGATGCAACTCAAATTTCAACCTTTTACCAGTGGCATAGCTTTAAAAATATGATTAAGAGTATTCCTAGTTTTAAAGAATCCGAACTAGAATCTGTCATCCTATGGAATCGTATCTTGGTTTATGCGACACTCTATGGACAGGCGAAAAAAGTTAGTGATGTCCTAAAACGTTACAACATTCACCTCAGCAATCCATCTCTAGATGAGTTTACTTATTCAGCAGCACCGTTTATTATGATGAATAATGTCAATTATCTAGAATCTTATGTTTCTGCCTCAGATAGCGTAAGTAGCTTCTCTATCAATTCGAACAGTGGTAGTGGCGGCTTTGGAGGCGGTGGCTTCTCTGGTGGTGGCGGAGGCGGCGGAGGCGGTGCCTTCTAAGACCAGAAAAAATTACTTACCAAATGTATCGTATCGGCTTTTAATAACTATACTTTGTAGTTGAAGGTTGATACTTAAAAATATAAAATAACTAGACTCCCTTTATAGAGACAGTGACAATAACACATTATTTCACTAGAAACTATAAGGGGAGTTTTTGGGTCTTGAATATACAATATAAGTGCACAAT
>NZ_KV832473.1:0-42347 GCF_001837455.1 Streptococcus sp. HMSC068F04 | reverse complement strand
ACTTCTGAGGACTTTGTCTTCAATCTGAAAGATCAACATATTATTGTTGATCTTTTTTACTATGAATTACATTGTTTATTTGCTACCAAAGGAGTGAAATTTATTTCTGGGACAGGAGTCTAGAGTATTCCTAAAATGATTTTTAAAATTAATATCTAAGCTTTTAGCTAGGTGGTCAACTTCAGAGTAGACAAGATTTTTTTGTTTCATTTGTGTCATTCCTATACTAAAAGGGGAGTATTATGTAGATAGAGGCTGTTATGCTTTGGTGTTATTCTGCCTAAGATTGATGATTCTATTGATTTTTCTGAGGGAGTTACATATGTTGAAGAGAAGGTAAAGCATATAACAATAAATTGTAAAGCTCCAAAAATCTGGGACAATACTGAGACTATAGACAAATAGGACTGTTGCACTAACAAAAATTAGACAGCTACATATTATTGAAAGTGGAGGATATCCTTTTGAAAATAATAGGCTTTCTATGATTAAGGCAAAAGCAGGTAGCAACAGAGTTAGAATGATAATAATAAAGATGAAGCGTTGTGTATCATCTAGCATCAAGTTACCCAATGATTTACCTAGGTAAAAACGAGAATCACTCCCCCCTGGATAAATAAATTCTCTTGTCAAGGGACTAACTAGGATTAGGGTGTCAAATAGTGAGAAAGCTGCCTATCTCCAAATAGGGAAAGCCCATTCTTCCTCAGATAATTCTCTCTGAGTTCTTTTTTCAGTTAATTCTAATTTGATTGTCATCAATATGTACCTCTTTTGGAAAGTCGTTATTTTGATTTAAGATATACCATCCATCTGGTAGTTCAGAGTTTTTAAGTACCTGTTCTAATTGAGAATGTAAGTCAATTTCTTTAGTCGTGGAACCAGAAGGAAAACTCAATTGAACAGTAAGTTGATTGTTTCGTAGAGCATCTTTAAGTGAAAAATCATAATAGCCACCTAGCGCTTTAGAATGTCCCCTCTCATAAGTATAGAGCGTCGTGTATGGTGTATGGTACAGGTTCTATCTGAACAATAATATTTTTTAAATCTTTCTCGGTACTTAAAGCTTTAGAGATATCATTGATAAATTTTTGATTTCTAGGGTTGATTTTAATAGACTTTTTAACAAAGTCGTCCCCATATTCTCTTTCATCAGGTAAAATCTTATATTCACTATTTTGGCGATTAAAATCTGAGTCGCTTTCTGTTGGGCTGGCAATGTAAGGATAGAGTAAATCTTGAATATGGAGAGGAAGTTGAGTCTTTACATGTTCTTTTTTTGTTATTAATGGTCTCTTGATAATCAATATGGAAAATCAGGTAATGTTTAACCTCATCTTCTTTATTCATACGATAAGTAATTTTATCTGCCCATCCGATACCAGTTATTTGTACCTTTCCTTGAAATCCACGAGTTTTATAAAACCCTTTAATATTTTCTTGAGCATTGTAATAGAAAAAGATAGCAATCATGGTCAATAATAAAATCAAGGGCATAGTAATTTTAAGGTATTTGGAGCTATTTTTTACCATATTAGTTATGACTCTCCTTAACTAGTAGGTTGTAATCTTTTTGACTTTTAACTTCCTCGAGGTGTCCAGTCGTTGTATCAGTACTTGTAAAATACCAATAGATATCCTCCTTATCTGGTGTTAACTCTTTTTGGAGTTTAATGGCATCATCCAAATTAAGTGAATCAGTTGTTACGATAATTAGGCTGAATCTTTTTTTGAGCGATTGGTCACTGTATTCGTTATCGTCTTGATCTTTGTAATTAGCAAAATTTCTTTCTTTGGTCCAGATAAGGGGCATGGAGTTGATAGTGAGGGGATCATCTTTATGACCTATAGAAAAATTATCCTTTGAAAGGAGATAGCGGTAAGGTTTAGCAAATCCGTAGTATTGACTGACTTTTGCTGGTTTGGTTTTAGTTGCCTTATGGGTACGTAAATTGACATAGAATACTTTTTCGTTGTCATAGGATGAAAATTTCACAAACTCATCCCTACCATCGGAGTACATGGTATTATCCATGGAACCAGGATTATCATATCCTAGTTTCTTAGCAAGGTCTAGTACATTAATAGTGTGTCCTTTTCCAGTGTCTTTACCAAGCTGATAAAAGTGAATAATATCATAATTTTTAGAGTCCTTCTTGTGTTTAGATGCTTTATACCTAGATTCTTGGAAGGCTAGATAGGTGCGACCGACGGCTAATTGACTTCTCTCAAGTGCTTTTTCATTTCCAAACCTAACACCTAAAACGTTAAAGTTTCCAATTTTGACGTTTTGAAAGGATGTTACAGTAACTTTTTTGTTAGTATAGTCGTAAAGTCTATCGTCTAAGGAATAAGCGGCTTGAAGTCTATAACCATAGCGAACGAATGTACCTGTAAGTAGGATGGTTATAAAAATAAGGAGATAAACATGCCACATACGCCATCTAAATGTTTCTATTTTTGTCATAGGAGATCCTCTTTGAGTAATAGAAAAACCATGAAAATAAGATTTTCATGGTTTTTAATTCTATTATTTTACCTCAGTAAAGATTACGTGTTTACGCAATTTTGGTGAGTATTTTTTCAATTGAAGACGGTCTGGAGTGTTACGTTTGTTTTTTGAAGTAAGGTACAAGCGTTCACCAGATTCTTTGTGTTCAAGTGTAATATTTACGCGCATGGTATCTCCCTTCTATTATTTAGCTGCGTTAGCTTTAGCGATTTTACGTCCTTTGTAGTATCCTTTAAGTGATACACGGTGTGAACGTGAGTAATCTCCAGTTGTTTCGTCAAATTGTACTGATGGAGCAGTCAATTTGTAGTGTGTACGACGTTTGTTTTTCTTCGCTTTTGAAGTGTGACGTGCAGGTACTGCCATTTCTTTATTTCCTCCGAATTAATATTTATGTTCTTGATTTTAAATCAACTATAACAGAATAACATATCTTTTTTGTAAAGTAAAGTTACTTGACAAAAAACTTCTCAAGAAAATATATAGTTAAAAACTATACAATGTGATAGTAAATACATATTTCACAGCTATAACAGCAAGTGCTAGAATAGGCTTATTATTACATTAAATGAAAGAATAAAAAGGAGTAAATAACTATGAGTAAAGTTCATTATCATTTTGATCATGTTGGTTCTTACCTTCGTCCACAAGCTTTAAAAGAAGCACGTGAAAAATTTGCCAATGGTGAGATTTCGCAAGAGGAATTGTTGAAAGTACAAGATGAATTGGTTAAGGAATTGGTTCATCATGAGGTAGAAAATGGCCTTCAAGTCGTTTCTGATGGTGAATTTGGTCGTTCTTGGTGGCACCTTGACTTCCTATGGAACCTAACTGGTTTTGAAGCTTACCAACAAGAGGATTCATATAAATTCCATGGAGCTAAGACACGTACAACTAACGTTCGTATCAATGGTAAAATTGCTGAAAATCCTAATCATCCTTTCTATCGTGACTTTGAATATCTTAAATCAGTGACTCCTGAAGGAATTACTCCAAAAGTAACTATTCCAAGTCCATCACTCATCATTAACCGTGACCACCGTAGTGATCTTTATGCTGATTACTATGATTCATGGACAGATTTCCTTGATGATTTGGCTAAAGCTTACCATGATACCATCCAACATTTCTACGATTTGGGTGCACGTTATGTACAATTGGATGATACGACTTGGGGTTATTTGATTCAACAGTTTGAGAATGAAAAAAATAATCCTGAGAAAACAGCTGAGTTGGCAAAAATTGCTGAGGATGATGTATACACTATCAATAAAGCTTTGGAAGGTCTTCCAGAAGATTTGACTTTGGCTACTCACATTTGTCGTGGGAACTTTAAGTCAACTTATCTTTTTGAAGGTGGCTATGATTCAGTCGCTAAATATCTTGGTCAATTGAACTATGATATCTTCTTCTTGGAATACGATGATGCGCGTTCAGGTAGCTTCGCACCACTTCCAACGATTTGGAATAACCGTGATCATGTTGAATTGGTACTTGGTGTGATTACTTCTAAGGATCCAGCTTTGGAAGATGTAGATGCTGTCATTGCTCGTATCCATGAAGCGGCTGAACTTGTACCACTTAAGAACCTTGGTATCTCAACTCAATGTGGTTTTGCCTCAACTGAAGAAGGTAATATCTTGACTGAGCAAGATGAGTGGAATAAATTGCAATTGATTAAAACAATTACTGATAAAGTTTGGTCATAATAGAAAAAATGCAGAGGACAGGCTCAGCTTGTTCTCTATTTTTATGAATATAGAAAGGAAGTGTCATGGATTATAAAGAGATAGGACAGAAATTTTAGAAGCTGTAGGAGGAAAGGAGAACGTTCAGAATCTAACCCATTGTGCGACACGTTTACGTTTTACCTTAGCAGATGATTCTAAAGCTGATGATGAGGCTGTTAAAGCTATCGATGGTGTGGTGAGTTTGGCTAAGAGTGGTGGCCAGTATCAAGTTGTTGTTGGGAGTGATGTACCAAATGTATACCGCGCTTTAGAAGGTTTATTGGATCTGGATGAAGTATCTAAGGAATCATCGGAAAAACAAGATAGAACTCCTCTTCAAAGCTTTTTAGCTCTTATTTCTGGGATTTTCACCCCAATCTTACCAGTAATTACAGCAGCAGGGATGATCAAGGCTGTTTTGTCCCTTTTGGTTGTCTTTAAGGTAGTAGCTGTAGATGATGTTAACTATCAAGTTCTTAATTTTATTGGCGATGCTGGATTTTATTTCTTACCTGTATTTTTAGGTGCCTCAGCAGCTCGACAGTTTAAGACGAATGCTCAATTGGGGATGTTGATTGGTGCTATTTTATTACACCCAACTTTTACTCAGATTGTGACAACTGCCAAGGAATCAGGTCATGGCGTCTCTTTCTTTAGTATTCCTCTTACATTAACTTCTTACTCATCAACGGTTATCCCTGTTATTTTGGCAGTTTGGTTTATGAGTTACGTGGAGCGCTTTGCGATTAAAATTTCACCAAAGGCTGTAAAGTTTTTCTTGGTTCCTATGATTACGACATTAATTACTGCAATCGTAACACTTTTGATTTTAGGTCCAATTGGTGCTGTCATAGGTAACTGGTTGGGGGATTTCTTTAAGTGGTTGGAAAACTTTGGCCCATGGGTTGTTCCAACAATTGTAGGGGCAACCTTCCCGTTAATGGTTACAACAGGAACTCACTATGGCTTAGTATCCATTGGAATCAATAACCGTATGACTATTGGGTATGATACGATTGCACAGCCAGGTGCTTTGGCTTCAAATGTGGCTCAGGGTGGAGCAGCTCTTGCTATTGCTTTAAAAACTAAGGATACCAATAAGAAAGCTCTGGCTTCATCGGCTGGAATTACTGCGATTTGTGGGATTACGGAACCGGCTCTTTATGGGGTAACTTTGCAAAATAAAGCAGCCCTTATAGGATCTATTGTTGCAGGGGGAGTAGGTGGCTTCTTCCTTGGTATTTTAGGTGCGAGAAATTTTGCGGGTGGTTCCCCAGGTCTCTTGACGATTGCAGCGTATATCGGTGAAGACACACTTAAATATTTTTACACAGCTATTGCAGGTCTTGTAATTTCTGTTGTGGTATCTTTCATTGTGACCTTCATTCTTTATAAGGAAGATTAATGATTGTGGCAGACCGAGAGGTCTGTTTATTTCTTACGTTGAAAAATCCTCCACCATTTCCCAAAAGCTATGTAAATTATGATAGAATAGAGTGATTATATCTGTAATAACGGAAAAGGAGGGCAGGTCTATTTGAGGCCTGTATCATCATTATGAAACTTCAAAAACCTAAGGGAACGCAGGATATTTTACCTGTTGATAGCGCCAAATGGCAGTACGTGGAAAATGTTGCACGTGAAACATTTAAGAAATACAATTATGGTGAAATTCGTACACCTATGTTTGAACATTACGAGGTCATTTCACGTTCAGTAGGTGATACAACTGACATCGTTACTAAGGAAATGTATGATTTTCATGATAAGGGAGACCGTCATATTACACTTCGTCCAGAAGGAACAGCACCGGTTGTACGCTCTTATGTAGAAAACAAACTCTTTGCGCCAGAGGTCCAAAAACCTGTTAAAGTTTATTATATTGGATCAATGTTCCGTTATGAACGTCCTCAAGCAGGACGCTTGCGTGAGTTCCACCAACTAGGTGTAGAGTGCTTTGGATCAAAAAATCCAGCAACAGATGTTGAAACCATTGCTATGGCCTACCAACTCTTTAATACGCTAGGCATTAAGGATGTTACCCTTCATTTGAATAGCCTTGGAAATACTGAGAGTCGTCTGGCTTATCGTCAGGCCTTGATTGACTATTTGACACCAATGCGTGAAAGTTTGTCAAAAGATAGTCAACGTCGTTTGGATGAAAATCCTTTGCGAGTACTCGATTCAAAAGAAAAAGAAGATAAGGTTGCCGTTGAAAATGCTCCCTCTATCCTTGATTATTTAGATGAAGAAAGTCAAGCGCACTTTGACGAAGTACGTACCATGCTTGATAGTCTTAACATTCCTTACGTGATTGATACTAATATGGTACGTGGTCTTGATTACTATAATCACACGATTTTTGAATTTATTACCACTGTTGATAAGTCTGAATTGACAATTTGTGCGGGTGGTCGTTACGATAGTTTGGTTGAATACTTCGGTGGTCCAGAAACAGCTGGTTTTGGTTTTGGACTTGGTTTAGAACGCTTGCTTTTGGTTCTTGATAAACAAGGTATTGAGCTTCCGGTGGAAGAAAATCTGGATGTTTACATTGCAGTACTTGGTTCAGGTGCTAATGGCAAAGCTCTTGAGTTAGTTCAAGCTATCCGCTATCAAGGATTTAAGGCTGAACGTGATTACCTTGGACGTAAGATTAAGGCGCAATTTAAGTCAGCAGATACCTTCAAGGCCAAGACGGTTATCACCTTAGGTGAGAGTGAAGTGGAGTCGGGTCAGGTCAATGTCAAAAATAACGCTACTCGTGAGGAAGTTACTGTAAGTTTCGAAGAGCTAACTAACAATTTTGCAGCAGTCCTCAAACAGTTAGAAAAGTAGGGGGCATATGGTTAGTATAGTTGATATGCTCAAACGGAGTGAAAAGTTCAGTTTGGCTTTTGATCGTAGTATGCCCATTCGTTTCCAACAACAGTTTTGGCAATTGATTGCCTTTCTTGATAAACATGACATTACTTGGTTTAATGATGAGCCTGCAAGTGATCATGCGATGTGCCAGCAATTACTCGGTCAAGTTTGGCGTCAAGATTGTCAAGATGTGGTCTTAAGTTTTGAAACACAGGAACGTTATTTGGGATGGCAGGTAGACGAGGAAACCGATGAACTTAGTGTTATCATTGAAGATGTTTACGGATTCCGTTGGAATAGTTTACTTGACTTAGAAAAAGCTGATTATCGTTTTGAAGATTTTGAAGAGTTTGCTGAAGATTACGTGGATACTAGTGATTTGTTGAAACAATTTGGCAAATAGTTTTATAAAAAAGAAAGTCTATTAAATTCTAACCTGAAATGGGTGGGGTTTTGATGGGCTTTTTGCTATAATAGTTAAGACTAAAAAATTAACGAAAGAAGTGTATTTATGGAACGTTCTATGTATGCCGGACGTGTTCGTAGTGAACACATCGGAACTACTATTACTTTGAAAGGTTGGGTATCTCGCCGTCGTAACCTCGGAGGTTTGATTTTCATCGATCTTCGTGACCGTGAAGGTTTGATGCAGTTGGTTGTTAACCCTGAAAATGCGGACGCTAATGTTGTTGAAACAGCTGAAAGTTTGCGTAGCGAATTTGTTATTGAAGTCACAGGAACTGTTGAAGCGCGTGAACAAGCTAATGATAACTTGCCTACAGGTGCTGTCGAACTTAAAGTTGAAGACCTTAAAGTCCTTAATACTGCCAAAACAACACCATTTGAAATTAAAGATGGTGTTGAGGCTAGTGATGATACACGTATGCGTTACCGCTATCTGGATCTTCGTCGTCCAGAGATGTTGGAAAACTTTAAGCTCCGTGCAAAGGTAACTCACGCCATCCGTAATTATCTTGATGACTTGGAATTTATCGATGTTGAAACACCAATGTTGACAAAATCTACACCAGAAGGTGCTCGAGATTACTTGGTTCCAAGCCGTGTTAGCCAAGGTCACTTTTATGCTCTTCCGCAAAGTCCTCAAATCACTAAACAATTATTGATGAATGCTGGTTTTGACCGTTACTATCAAATTGTTAAGTGTTTCCGTGATGAAGATTTGCGTGGAGACCGTCAACCTGAGTTTACACAAGTTGACTTGGAAACGTCATTCCTTAATGAGCAAGAAATCCAAGATATTACAGAGGGATTGATTGCTAAGGTTATGAAAGAAACTAAAGGGATTGAAGTTACATTACCATTCCCACGCATGTCTTATGATGATGCCATGAATAACTATGGTTCTGACAAGCCAGATACACGCTTTGACATGCTTTTACAAGACTTGACAGAGGTTGTCAAGGGTGTAGACTTCAAAGTATTTGCTGAGGCACCAGCTGTTAAGGCAATTGTTGTTAAAGGAAATGCAGACAAATACTCACGTAAAAGTATTGACAAGTTGACAGAGTTTGCCAAACAATTTGGCGCTAAAGGTCTTGCTTGGGTTAAGATGACTGACGGAGCTCTAGCAGGTCCAGTTGCTAAATTCTTGACAAGTATTGAAGATAAGTTGACAGATGCTTTACACCTTGAAGAGAATGATCTAGTTCTTTTTGTAGCAGATACACTTGAAATCGCTAATAACACACTTGGTGCTTTGCGTAATCAAATTGCTAAAGAACTTGACATGATTGACAACACTAAGTTTAACTTCCTTTGGGTTGTCGATTGGCCAATGTTTGAGTGGTCTGAAGAAGAAGGACGCTATATGTCTGCTCACCACCCATTTACTTTGCCAACAGAAGATTCTGCAGCAGAGCTTGAAGGAGATCTTTCCAAGGTACGTGCTGTAGCTTATGATATTGTCTTGAATGGTTATGAGCTTGGTGGAGGTAGTCTACGTATCAATCATAAAGACCTACAGGAACGTATGTTGAAAGCCCTTGGTTTCTCTGAAGAATCAGCCTATGAGCAATTTGGATTCCTTCTTGAGGCTATGGACTATGGTTTCCCACCACATGGTGGTTTGGCTATCGGTCTTGACCGTTTTGTTATGCTTCTTGCAGGTAAAGATAATATCCGTGAAGTGATTGCCTTCCCTAAAAATAATAAGGCATCAGATCCTATGACTCAGGCTCCAAGTCTTGTGGCTGATAAACAGTTGGAAGAACTTGCCCTTCATGTAGATTTAGAAAATGAATAAAGCACCTCTTCATAAACATGTTAAATTTGTAGCGAAAAAGTCTGCGAAGAAAATGGGCGTTTTGCAGGCTGCACGTAGTATTTCCCGTGAAAAATATACTGAAAAAGTTTCAGCCTCTTTACTTTACGGGCTCTTATCGTCAATCGCCGTTAATTTCTTTTTTCAACCTGGACATGTTTACTCCAGTGGAGCAACAGGTTTGGCACAGGTTTTATCGGCATTGAGTGTTAGAACTTTGGGCTTTGAGATACCAGTATCATTGACTTTCTATACGATTAATATACCTCTCTTGATTATGGCTTGGTATAAGATTGGCCATAAATTCACTATCTTTACCTTCATTACAGTAACGATGAGCTCCCTTTTTATTCAGGTGATGCCACATGTAATCTTGACAGAGGATCCTTTGATTAATGCTATCTTTGGTGGTTTGGTCATGGGAACGGGGATTGGTTTCGGTTTAAAATCACGTATCTCTAGTGGAGGGACGGATATCGTTAGCCTCACTATTCGTAAGAAAACAGGCCGTGATGTTGGTAATATCTCCTTGATTGTCAATGGGATTATCATGGTTTTTGCGGGCATTCTTTTTGGTTGGAAATATGCTCTTTATTCAATGGTGACTATTTTTGTTTCTAGTCGAGTAACAGATGCGATTTTCACAAAACAAAAGAAAATGCAGGCTATGATTGTCACAAGTAATCCCGACCCAGTTGTAAGGATGATTCAGAAGAAACTCCATCGTGGAGTAACGATGATTAATGATGCGGAAGGGACTTATAATCACGAAAAGAAAGCAGTATTACTGGCGATTATTACGCGTGAAGAGTATACTGACTTCAAGCATTATATGAGAAAAGCAGATCCTAAAGCTTTTGTCTCTATCGCAGAAAATGTACATATTCTAGGTCGTTTTGTTGATTTAGATGACTAACAAAAAAGGAAGTTGACGAACGTTAGCTTCTTTTTTGTTGGAGGAATTCTTGACGAAATGCTTGCTTGACTTTACAATATCAGTATGATTAGATTTTTAATTCCAACCGCAAAAGAAATGAAGGCCAGTAAGGAAGTTCCGTCTCAAAAACTATCCGAAAAGAGTGCAGCTATCCTAACTGAAATGGCAAAATTGTCCCCAGATGAATTATCCATAGCTTATAAAATAAAGCCTGAACAGGCTGAGAAAGAAAAGCAGCGCTGGGGTGCGATTTTGTCGGGAGAAGCGAAGAACTATCCGGCCGTCGAGCTTTTTAATGGTCTGATGTATCGTCACATCAAACGTAGTGACTTATCCACATGTGAAAAAGATTTCTTAGGCCAACGAGTATTTATCACATCTTCTTTTTATGGAATCATTCCTGCTTTTTACCCGATTCAGGAACATCGTCATGACTTTCATACGAAGATTAAGGTTGATGGTCAGTCCTTAAAAAACTATTGGCGTGCCGAATATGATCAATTTCTGGAGGAGAATCAAGTTCCGGTTATTTCTTTGCTTTCGAGTGAATTCGAGGATGTTTTTAGTCCAACTCTTCGTAAGCAGTTATTCACGGTTAGTTTTATGGAAGACCGCAATGGGGTTCTTAAGACTCACTCTACGATTTCCAAAAAGGCAAGAGGGGCTTTTTTGACAGCTGTTATGGAGGAGAATTGTCAAACGATTAATGATTTACGAAAATTGTCTTTTGATGAGTTTAACTATCGTGAGGATTTATCCTCTAATAATGAGCTAGTTTTTGTTAAAATTGCATAAAAAAGTCTGAGTTATAAGCTCAGACTTTTTTATAGCATATCTTTACGATCGACTTGTTCATAGTTAGTTTGACCGTCATTTAGCTTGTCCCAAATAACGACTTCTCCCTGATTAAGAGATTTTTTGACATCAATAATACGTTGATTAGATGATCCTCGAAACTGGAGCATAAGGTTCTTTTTAGTGATGTCAAAGCGGCCGTCAACGAGAATGTCAACGAGTTGAAGAAGTTCTAGTTTATCAGGAGTTTCAAGCATCAACTCCTCCCAAGTATAACCAGTCCAAGACCAGATATCTTTTTCCGGGAGTTCCTTACGAATGCGTTTGACTAGGGGAATGAGAATTCCTGTGTTTAGGAAGGGTTCACCACCAAGTAGCGTGAGACCTTGTACGTAAGGTTGAGCTAGATCCCTCATGATTTGTTCTTCAAGTTCTTTAGTATAGGGAATTCCTGCCTTAAAGGACCAGGTGGCAGCGTTATAGCATCCCTCGCAATGAAACATGCAACCAGAGACGTAAAGGGAGTTACGCACGCCTTCACCATCAACGAAATTAAAAGCTTTGTAGTCAATAATACGTCCTTGGCTAAGTTCTTCAGACTTCCATTCCTGTGGTTTTGGTGTATTCCATGTCATGATTCTACTCCAAATCTATCCAATAGCGCTCAGTTTCATGGCGAATGTCCTCCAACTGGCCACCGTTGGCTAATATAACAGCTCGACTAGCAGGATTCTTGATACTACAAGTGACCAGAGCACGATGAATATTCTTTTCTTTAGCCACTTGCAGACCTTGATGAAGAGCTTCTTTTGCATAGCCTTTGCCCCTTTCAGAGGGACGGATTGAGTAGCCAATATGGCCCCCTTTTTCTAGTAAGTAGTCATTTAATCGGAGACGAAGGTTGAGAAAGCCAAGAGCATGACCTGCTTCGTCAAAACTAACTAGCTGGATAGCAGGAACCCAATTTTCAGGAATATTGAGTCCCGCTTCCGCTTGAAGATTTTCTTCTAGCCACTCTTCATAAACAAAATTGTCGGGATTCCAAAATCCACCATCATGAGCAGATTGCTCCCTTTCAAATTCAGCCATCATCTCTAAGATAGCTTCTTTATCTGTTTGGCTCGGTCGGCGTAAGATCATATTATTTCTTCTTTCCAGCTTTTTTCAAAAGGGCTTGGACACGTGCTTTTTTATCGTTTTTGACGGTTGCATTTTTTTCGTGGTAACGTTCCACTTGTTGCATACCTTTATAATCTAATTGATATTTTCCCATTATATTCCTTTCTAAAAATGAAATAAGCAAAGCAGTTGGAAGATATCATCCAGCTGCTTCTAGTTTATTATAATGTATTCTAGGTCTTATTAAAGGTGTTTACCTTCATATTTTATGGTTGAACCGTTCATGTGTTTGACTCGAGCAGAGATTTCTTTGTGGCGTCCTTTAACCATTGGGCGTGCCTGTGGATTTCCTAGATAGCCGCAAGTACGTTTAACAACATCAACTGTTTTAGGATCTGTGTTGCCACAGTTAGGGCACATGAATCCACGTTCTGTTGGGGTGAAGTCCCCTTCAAAGTCACACTTGTAGCATTTATCGATTGGAGTATTCGTTCCGAGGTAACCGACACGGTCATAAGCAAAGTCCCAGACAGCTTCGAGTGCCTTTGGATTTTGCTGGAGGACTGGATATTCGCAGTAATGGATGAATCCACCAGTTGCACCAGCTTCTGGGTAAGCTTTTTCGAATTCTAATTTTTCAAATGGTGTTGGATTTTTACGAACATCGTAGTGGAAAGAGTTGGTGTAATACTCTTTATCTGTGATATCAGTCACGACACCGAACTTTTCAGTATCCAAACGACAGAAACGATCCGTCAAACTCTCTGATGGTGTTGAATAAACAGAGAAATGATAATCATATTCGTCAGACCAACTTTCACAAGCATTTTTCATAGCTTTAACGATATCTAACGTGAACGCTTTGGCTTCTGGATTAGTCTCCCAGTCACTACCATAAAAAACGGATGCTACTTCATAAAGCCCAATATAACCAAGTGATACAGTTGCACGACGATGTTTGAATAGTTGATCTACATTGTCGAATTTACCTAGACGTTGACCAAAGGCACCATACTGATAAAGGATGGGGGCATTAGCAGGTGTCGCTTCTTTGACACGTTCAACTCGGTAGACGAGTGCATCTTTGGCAATTCCCATTCTTTCTTCAAAAATTTCCCAAAATTTATCTTGGTCTCCCTTAGATTCTAGGGCAATTCGAGGAAGATTAAGGGTTACAACACCCAGATTCATTCGTCCAGAATTAACTTCGACACCATTTTCATCCTTCCACCCTTGTAGGAAGGAACGGCATCCCATAGGAGCTTTAAAGGAACCCGTCAATTCAACGATTTTGTCATATGATAGGACATCTGGATACATACGCTTTGTTGCACATTCAAGAGCTAGTTGCTTAATATCGTAGTTAGGTGAGCTAGGCTCTAAGTTAAGTCCACGTTTTAAGGTAAAAATGAGTTTAGGGAAAATGGCAGTACGGTGTTCGGAGCCAAGTCCTAAAATACGAACTTGTAGGATAGCCTTTTGGATTTCACGCTCAAACCAGTTTGTCCCTAAACCGAAACCGAGAGAGGTAAAGGGAGTTTGTCCATTCGAAGTGAAAAGCGTATTAATCTCGTATTCAAGAGATTGCATAGCATCGTAGATATCTTTACGCGTTTTGGCGCGTGCATAGTCTTCACGTTTTTCTTCAGCTACCCACTCTTTAGCATCAGCTAAGTGTTTTTTGTAGTTAAGTTCTGCGTAAGGAGCTAAAAACTCATCGATACGGTCTGCAGTACAGCCACCGTATTGACTAGAGGCAACATTTGCGATGATTTGTGAAATTTGTGCTGTTGCAGTTTGAATGGATTTAGGACTTTCAACTTCAGCATTACCAATCTTAAAACCATTTGCCAACATGCCTTTGAAGTCAATCAAGCAACAGTTAGTCATAGGTGTGTAAGGACTGTAGTCTAAATCGTGGAAGTGGATATCCCCCTTTTGATGAGCATTCGCCACATGTGAAGGAAGCATTTTAAGTCCAATAGATTTTCCGACAATTCCTGCGGTTAAATCACGTTGTGTATTGTAAAGGTCACTGTCCTTATTAGCATTTTCGTGAACAACAGCCTGGTCTTTATTGACAAGTTTATTAATGGTGAAATTAATGTCAGTGGCTTGAGAGCGCTCAAAATCACGCTTGGTACGATAGTTAATATATTCTTGAGCGATAGCATACTCGTTTGCTTCTAGCAACTCGTGCTCTACTATGCTTTGGATTTCATATATTTTGATATTTTGAGTGAAGCGGTCATTAATTTCAGCAACAATACGGTTGGCAATTCCCTCCAACTTTGCTTCAATTAATGGTGTGATAGGTGTAATAGCCTCACTTGCTTTGAGGATAGCCTCATATATTTTACTTGAATCAAAGACAACCATACGACCATCACGTTTGATGACTTTGATATCAGGGTTGATTGTAACCTTTTCTTTTTCTAATGTAATCATCTAAAAATCACCTCGTTACTAATTATAGCACTAGGCAAAAAAAAATCAATATATTGTGGTATATTTTTATCTCAACCACTATATATTGATTTTTCGACCTATTTTAAGACGTAAACAGTGTATCGTTCAACGCCTTTTACAGGGGCTTTTTTATAGTTTTTTGAAAGTGTAGATTTAACATCAGAAGGTAGTTGTGTATCTTGTTGAACAACTATATATTGTGCTGAATCTTGGATAATAGTATCTGAGAGAGCTTTCTGATGACTAGATTTAGCTGTGTTAAGTTCTGGAAGAACAAATTGTGAGGCTGCTTTACGACCGCTTTCCAAATAAATTTTTGCTGATGAATCGTAAACGTAGATAGTTTCATCTTTTTTGGTATTTTTAGCGAGGTAATTTGCAACAGTACTACGTTCAGTATTATTTCCTAAATTAAATAGGAACATAATGATTGGCATTGCGAAAGCAAATGCAAAGACTGCAATAGGTAAGAAGTAATTACGACTAAGGAAGATACCAAAAACTTTAAGTGTGTGAATCTGGTTACCATTACGACGTCGGTGAGAAGTTCGCTCTGCTCTCTTTTTAATAGCATCATCTAAAGAAAGCGCTGTCAAGACTAGACCATAAGGTACGATGTTGAGAATACTGTAAAGTCCAAAACTTTGAGAGAACAAGCTGTAAACTACTGTAAAGATAAAACTAAGGAGTAGTACCCACTTGATACTCTTATCTTTAGCATCGCCAAGAAGGTGGTTGCTTGTAGTCAGTGCACCAATAAGTAATCCAGAGCCGATGACAGCAAAACTTTGGTAAGCTAACGTAAGTAGAAAGTCATTTTTTTCTACAGCAAGTTGTGTAAAGTTGTAAACCAAAACTTGGTTAATATAGTCCGATGTAATTTGTAAATTTAGGATAAAGTAAAGACATAGATACAATACTAGAATGTTACCAAAAATAATACAAAGAACTTGATAAAAACCACGAGCAAAGTGCTTGTTGACAAGGTTGTAAACGAAGATTGTCACAAGTGACAATATCCAGAAAATAAGAGTTCGAGCTTCAAAAAGAGCTCCCGCAGTGCCAGCGAAGCCGTAAAGAATAAAGGCTTCATCACGACTGTGACCCGCAAAGTAACGAGTTAAGAAGAAGATGGCACCTAGGACAAAAGGCATAGCAAATTGGATAGGGTAGAGCCCACCAAAACCAAGTGTTCCATTAGTGACATAGAAAATAATACTAATTAGAGTGGCAATTTCCTTCTTGTTTGTCATGTGCATGACAGTCTTGTAGAGGTAACTTCCAGAAAGATAGTAGGTAAGGAATTGAATAGGAATCAGCCAAAGAGTTGATCCTAAACGGAAAGCCAGAGAAACTAGTAAGTAATAAAAGAAGCCGCCTGTCGCAAAAAAGTCAGAGTAGGGTAAGCTACCATTGGCAAACATTTTTGCAATGTAAAGGTTTTGAGACTGTATATTATTGGCAAAGTCTGTAAAGCAGGGAACTGATATACTAAAAATACTCAAAATCAAACTGAGAATCAGGATATGGCCTTTATGCTTCCATGGAAGTGAAATCTTAGTTTTTTTCTCTATTTGAGACGAATTTGATTCTTCTGTATGTCCCTGAATTGTCACTTCAATCTTTTCGGATTGATTCTCTTGTGTATGAGAGCGATGGTGGCTTCGATGATAACCTTGGTAGCCACTTGAATCTAAAGTATTGTCTTCGTTGTATGGACTCACAATTAAACTCCTTTGTTGACATTTGGAAAGTTATAAATAAAAGGGTCTTATCCCCTAATTGTCTTATTTAAAGTATATCAGATAATACCATTTAGTCAATTTTCCTCTAATTTCTTACATTTAAGAAAAAAATATCTAAAAAAGAGACTGAGATACAATATCCCAATCTCTTTTTAACAAGTCATTTCTTTGCCTATGGCATTGAATATTTTTAGTTTTCGTCGATGAAGCTATTGAAAACTTCTTCAATCATATCCCATTCAGCATCTGAATCTTCAGGAATTGGTTGAAGGTCGCCTTCAGTACCGTCTTCATTTTCAGTGAATGAGTATGCTTGGATTTCAATTTCCCCGTTAGCATCTTCTTCAGCACCAGCTGGTACCAAAAGAACATAGTTTTTACCAAATTCTTCGCGTCCATCAATAGTCAACAAGATTTCAAAAAGTGTTTCATTTCCTTGTTCGTCTACTAAAGTGATGACTTCATGATCATGGTTGTGGTCGTGATTGTGTGACATATTGTTCTCCTTTTTGTAGAGAGCACTGAATAGTGAGGAAATCTAGTATATTTGCTTGGCAGTTTACTAGATTGTCATTTGACTATTAGGTCTCTATTACACTTTCTTAAAACATTCGATCGAGGTAGTTTTGTAGAATAAGTTGGGCAGCTAATTTATCAATAACTTTTTTACGTTTACCACGGCTGACATCTGCTTGTTCAACCAACATACGCTCGGCTTGAACAGTTGTCAAGCGTTCGTCTTGGTAATCTACAGGAATTCCAAAGATTTCCTTGATTTTGTCACCATAGGCTTTGCTTGCCTCAACACGTGGTCCTTCAGTGTTATTCATATTTTTAGGAAGACCAACAACAAATTTTTCTACCTTATATTCTTTAACGAGCTCGCCTAGTCGGTCGAAACCAAACTCTTCAGCCTCCTCGTCAATTTTGATAATTTCAACGCCTTGGGCTGTAAAACCGAGGGGATCACTAATCGCAACTCCTACTGTTTTTGAGCCAACATCAAGTCCCATTACTCGCATTAGAGGTCAATTCCATTTCCTTTAAGATAATAGCGAACGAGTTCTTCAACGATTTCATCACGTTCGTATTTACGAATCTGGTTACGGGCGTCATTATAACGCGGAACATAAGCAGGGTCACCGCTCAGAACATAACCGACGATTTGGTTGATAGGATTGTAACCTTTCTCAGCCAACGAACGGTAAACATTTGTCAAAGTATTACTGATTTCATCTTTGCTACCGTCGTCTAGGTTGAAACGAACAGTTTCATCTGTAAATCCCATACTGACACCTTCTTTCTATAAGAATTATCTGTTAGTTCTTTATTATAACATAAGTATAGCCAAAAGGGAAAGTCGATGAACAAAAAAAGAGACGACTGAAGTCATCTCTCTTAATATCCAATAAGATTAAACGCGTTCAACTTTACCAGATTTAAGCGCACGAGCTGAAGCCCAAACTTTTTTAGGTTTACCATCAACAAGGATAGTAACTTTTTGAAGGTTAGGTTTAACGGCACGTTTAGTTTTGTTCATAGCGTGTGAACGGTTGTTTCCAGAAACAGTTTTACGTCCTGTAAAGTAACATACTTTAGCCATTTCGTGTTTTCCTCCTAGGTAGAATTTATTACGGATGTGCTAGCACCACATACCAAAACATTCTATCATAAGAATTTAGGTTTGACAAGAACTATTTATAATTTCTTTTTATAACAAAATAGTATATGCTTATTATAATAAGAAAAAATCAGTTAAAAAAGGAGAGAAGATGCCAGATAATCTTGCTCTACGCATGCGTCCACGTACAATTTCAGAGGTGATTGGTCAGAAGCATTTGGTTGGTGAAGGTAAAATTATTCGCCGTATGGTAGAAGCGAATATGCTGTCGTCAATGATTCTCTACGGGCCACCAGGTATCGGGAAGACCTCAATAGCTAGTGCTATTGCAGGAACAACAAAATTTGCTTTTAGAACCTTTAATGCTACTGTTGATAGCAAGAAACGCCTGCAGGAAATTGCGGAAGAGGCTAAATTTTCAGGTGGCTTAGTTCTGCTTCTAGATGAGATTCATCGTTTGGATAAAGCTAAACAAGACTTTTTATTGCCACTCTTAGAGAATGGCAATATTATCATGATTGGGGCTACGACGGAGAATCCGTTTTTTTCTGTCACACCAGCCATCCGTAGTCGTGTACAAATATTTGAGTTGGAACCACTCTCTAACGAGGATATTAAGGAAGCTATCCTAGGTGTTCTAGAGGACAAGGAGCGTGGCTTTGACTTTGATGTCCAGTTAGATGAGGATGCTCTAGATTTTATTGCTACGGCTACTAATGGTGATTTACGTTCGGCTTATAATTCCTTAGATTTAGCTGTCATGTCGACGCTAGCTTCAGAAGATGGGCTTCGCCATATTACTTTAGATACAGTGGAAAATAGTTTACAACGTAGCTATATCACCATGGATAAAGACGGTGATGGACACTATGATGTACTTTCTGCTTTCAAAAATCTATTCGAGGCTCTGATGTTAATGCCAGTCTTCACTATGCAGCACGTTTGGTTGAAGCAGGAGATCTCCCTAGTCTAGCACGACGCTTGACTGTGATTGCGTACGAGGATATTGGTTTAGCTAATCCTGATGCGCAAGTTCACACGGTTACAGCTTTGGAAGCTGCACAGAAAGTAGGTTTCCCAGAGGCGCGAATTTTGATTGCCAATGTAGTTGTTGACTTAGCTTTATCTCCTAAGTCGAATTCGGCTTATATGGCTATGGATGCTGCCTTGGCAGACCTTAGAAAATCAGGAAATTTACCGATTCCTCGTCATTTGAGAGATGGACACTATGCTGGAAGCAAGGAACTGGGCAATGCACAAGATTACAAGTATCCCCATGCTTATCCTGAAAAGTGGGTCAAACAACAATATCTTCCGGATAAATTAAGAGGTGTGAATTATTTCCAACCCAATGAAACCGGAAAATATGAAAGAGCTCTTGGAGCTAATAAAGAACGGATCGATAAGTTATCTAGGTAATACGAGAGGAATCAACGAAAACGATTGCAAAAAAATTGATTTTTCCTCTTGCAATAATTTTCAAAAGTGGTATCATAAAAACATAGAAATTGCTGTGGTATACGAATCCACATATAAGTGTTGACCGACTAATTTTTGTATTATCGGGAGACAGAGGTCTATTAACAGTGTGCAGGCTGGCTCACCCAGAAGCAACTGAAGTTAGTAGCGAGTCGCCCACCTGCTTTTTTACGTCGCGGGTTCAATACAAACCGTGGATCATCGGTACCAATACAGCATCCAGCCTCCTTAGCTCAGTTGGTAGAGCAGTGGACTCTTAATCCATGGGTCACAGGTTCGAGCCCTGTAGGGGGCAGTTTAATATCGAAAAGAGACTTGATTGTAGGTCTCTTTTTTTTATTTTTCTAAGAAAGAACTCACTTTAAACAGAACTTTACGTGCTTGTTTGTCCAAACGAGAGTTGTTCCAAATGATAATTCCTTCTAAGATATATGCTTTGTGTTATGATATTAGTCAGGAAACAGAATTGAAAAAGGAGACCTGTATTGAAAATTGCAATCATTGGCTATAGCGGCTCTGGAAAGTCTACTTTGGCAAATTTTTTAGGTCAACACTACAATTGTGAGGTTCTTCATTTAGATAAAATTCATTTCACATCAAATTGGCAAGAGCGAACAGTTGATGAAATGACTGACGATATATCAACATTTATGCTACAACGTGATTGGATTATTGAAGGGAATTACTCGGCCTGTCTTTATGAAGAACGGATGAGGGAAGCTGACTGTATTGTCTATTTCAACTTTAACAGAGTTAATTGTCTCTATCGGGCATTTAGGCGCTATTTAACATATAGGGGAAAGACACGTCCTAGCATGGCAGAAGACTGTAATGAAAAATTTGATTTTGCATTTGTGAAATGGATTTTATTAGACGGACGTTCCAAAAAATATGTCGAGCAATATCATACAGTTGTTAAAAATTATTCTGACAAGACAATTATTTTAAAGAATCAAAGGCAGTTAAATCATTATATGAAGCAGGTTAATAGCTACTAGAATTATTTAGTCATAAAATAGCTGGTAGTTCTATATAAGATGTAAGGATAAAAAAGAGATAGTAAATAACGAGTTGCAATCTTAGCTATAACTGTCAGAATATTTTGTAAGAAGCGCTTTCAACGTTGAACAAATAGCCTTTTTTCTGCTATAATAAACTGTAACGCGAAACTTGTGGGTGAAATTCCCACCGTGAAGTTTTTCAAGAAAGGTGGGGACAGCCTCGTAAAGGTGGAGCTGTCCGTTATCAAAATAATATGACATCAGTAGTTGTTGTGGGTACCCAGTGGGGTGATGAAGGTAAAGGGAAAATTACAGATTTCCTAAGTCAAGATGCCGAAGTGATCGCACGTTATCAAGGTGGAGACAATGCAGGTCACACGATTGTTATCGATGGTAAGAAATTTAAATTGCACTTGATTCCATCAGGTATTTTCTTCCCAGAGAAAATCTCTGTTATCGGGAACGGTGTAGTGGTCAATCCTAAATCACTTGTCAAAGAGTTGGAATATCTTCATGCGGAAGGTGTGTCAACAGAGAGCCTTCGTATTTCTGACCGTGCGCACGTTATCTTGCCGTACCATATTAAACTTGATCAACTGCAAGAAGCTGCTAAAGGTGATAATAAGATTGGTACAACTAACAAGGGTATTGGGCCTGCCTATATGGATAAGGCTGCGCGTGTAGGTATCCGTATTGCAGACCTTTTGGACAAAGAAATCTTTGCTGATCGTTTGAAAACAAACTTAGCTGAGAAAAACCGTCTTTTCAGTAAGATGTATGAGGCTGAAGAATTATCATTCGATGAGATTTTTGAAGAATACTATGCTTACGGACAACAAATTAAGCAGTACGTTACAGATACATCTGTTATCTTGAACGACGCTCTTGATGCAGGTAAACGTGTCCTCTTTGAAGGAGCTCAAGGGGTTATGCTTGATATTGACCAAGGTACTTACCCATTTGTAACGTCATCAAACCCAGTTGCGGGTGGTGTTACAATCGGTTCAGGTGTTGGTCCATCTAAAATCAATAAGGTCGTAGGTGTATGTAAGGCCTATACGAGTCGTGTTGGTGATGGTCCTTTCCCAACTGAGTTATTTGATGAAGTAGGTGAACGTATCCGTGAAGTTGGTCATGAATATGGAACAACAACTGGACGTCCACGTCGTGTGGGATGGTTTGACTCAGTGGTGATGCGCCATAGCCGTCGTGTATCAGGTATCACAAACCTCAGCTTGAACTGTATCGATGTTCTCTCAGGTCTTGACACTGTAAAAATTTGTGTAGCTTACGACCTTGACGGTGAGCGTATTGATTACTACCCAGCTAGTCTTGAGCAATTGAAACGCTGTAAACCAATCTATGAAGAATTGCCAGGTTGGGAAGAAGACATCACAGGTTGCCGTAGTTTAGATGAGCTTCCTGAAAATGCTCGTAATTATGTTCGTCGTGTAGGTGAATTGGTAGGTGTACGTATCTCTACTTTCTCTGTAGGACCAGGACGTGAACAAACAAACATTCTTGAAAGTGTTTGGTCAAATATCTAAAGCCAATAAAAGGAGAATCTAGGAAACTAGGTTCTCTTTTCTCACGCCTTAAACTTATAGATTAATATGAATGTTGCAACTGTTAAAAAGGTTACTAATTTTTCGATATGATTAGGAAAGAAACCTTTCTATTTGATTAGTTTTTCGGTATAATATGGATTGATTAAATGAAAATTAATGAGAACCTACTTTCATGATTTAAAAGTGTGTTCGTAATTTTGACAAAGAAAATAAGTGAGCATATCTCTTAATAGTTTTTGGGCAAGAGGTGAATAATGAAGAAGATTGTATTTGTTTGTCTGGGGAATATTTGTCGTAGCCCAATGGCAGAATTTGTGATGAAAGAGCTGGACAAAGGAGAGTCTTTGCATATCGAAAGTCGCGCGACATCTTCATGGGAGCATGGAAATCCAGTTCATCAAGGTACCCAAAAGATTTTAAGGAAATATGCTATTTCTTTTGACTCTTCCAAAGGCTCACAGCAGATTAGTCGGGCTGATTTTGAGTTCTTTGATCTAGTTGTGGGAATGGATGAGTCAAATGTTGAGAATCTTCTACAGATATCTGCAGGGCGTTATGACGATAAAATCAAGCTTTTCAGACCTGGTGGAGTGCCGGACCCATGGTACACAGGTGACTTTGAAGAAACATATAAATTGGTAACTGCAGGTTGTCGAGACTGGTTACAGTGGATTAAGGATAGACAATGAATTTTAAACAACTAAAGGATTTTGATTTTAAAAATATTGATATTGACCGAAATCAATTTGAACGTATCACAGTAGGGGTTATTATTTTATGCGCCCTGTCCTTGTTTTTGGTGACTATAAAAACGCAACATTCTATCAAGATTGATGGGACTAAGATTACCTATAAAGGTCAGATGCAGAACCACCGTTTGAATGGTCAAGGAACTCTGACCTATGACAATGGTGATACCTACACGGGAGAATTTAAGAATGGTTCCTTTAATGGTCAAGGAACCTTCAAATCTCATGAGGGTTGGATTTATCAAGGTGAGTTCAAGTCTGGCCAAGCCGATGGCCAAGGAAAATTGACTACTGAAAATAAGGTTACCTACAAAGGAAAATTTAAACAGGGGATTTTTAAAGGATGAGAATTAACTGGTTTTCTTATATTCGTGTGACAGGACTATTTTTGGTTCTGATCTATCATTTCTTCCCAAGTATTCTTCCTGGGGGCTTCATCGGTGTTGATGTCTTCTTTACCTTCTCAGGGTATTTGATTACAGCGCTTTTGATCGATGAGGTATCTCGGACGCATCGCATTGATTACCTTGGTTTTATGCGACGACGCTTCTACCGGATCGTACCACCACTTGTGTTGATGGTGCTTATCTGTACCCCTTTGGCACTCTTGGTTCGAAATGATTTTATTGCAGGTATTGGACGTCAAATTACCTCTGTTATCGGTTTTGTAACTAACTATTATGAGATTCTGACTGGAGGAAATTACGAGAACCAGTTTAACCAGCATATTTACCTCCATACATGGAGTCTGGCTATTGAGATTCACTATTATATTCTTTGGGGTGCCTTGCTTTGGTTCCTAGCTAAGCGTGTCAAACATCAAAATCAATTTAGAGGCCTAGTCTTTATGGTATCTCTTGCTTGCTTTATGGTGAGCTTCTTATCAATGTTTATTAGTGCTTTCTTTGTTGATAGTTTTTCTCGCTTATATTTCTCATCAATTACGCATGCCTATCCATTCTTCCTAGGCTCGCTCTTTGCGACACTTTCAGGTGTGTATGAAACGACCGCTAGGTTCAAGAAAAATATACGTCTTTGGACTCTGAAAAAGACAGTCCTTTATATGGCAGGGAGTTTTGCCTTGCTCGTATTGTTAGGCTTAGTCCTTCATTTTGAGGAACGCATCACCTACCTATTTGGTTTTGTTTTGGCAAGTTTGTTCACGGCTGTTATGATTTACTCTGCCCGTGTCCTCCATGAGAAATTGCCTGGAAAATCAGAGCCTGCTCTTATTAGTTATCTGGCAGAGATCAGTTATAGTGTCTATCTTTTTCACTGGCCACTATATATTATCTTTAGTCAATTGACCAATAATATTATTGCAGTCATTCTGACAACGATTCTGTCAATTGTTTTTGCGACACTTTCCTACTATATAATAGAGCCATTTATTGCAGGAAGAAAGGCCAGTCTCTTTGGAATAGACCTAGACTTGACGCCGTACCGACATATTGTGCTTTATGTATTTAGTGGTCTCACCTTAATCACAGTGCTTATTTCTCTCTTTGCGCCGGCTGTAGGGAACTTTGAGAAAGATTTAGAAGCTAATGGGTTGTCGCAAGCTCAAACTAAGATGAAATTAACGCGTACCAATGCGGAGAACAGTCAGGCTACTTCATTTGGTGTGAATAAGGGAGTGACAATTTTAGGGGACTCCGTAGCTCTTAGATCAAAAGATCAGCTGGAATCAAGTATTGATAATGTCGCTATAGATGCAGTAGTCAGTCGTAACCTATCAACAATCAACGATTTGCTTAAAGATTACGCGGATAGTAATGCTCTTGCTAAGGATGTTGTCATTGCTGGTGGTGTTAATGAGATTGACGACTATAAAGGCGTTATTAATAAAATCATCAAGAATTTACCTAAGGGTCACCATATTATCTTTGTAACACCATATAATGGAAGTAAATCTGGTAACGAGGCTCAATCTTTGCTTCAGTTACGTAAGTATGAGTTAGAGATGGCTGAGAAATATGACTTTGTGACGGTTGCTGACTGGTATCAAGTGGCTAAAGAAAATATTTCTATCTGGAATGGTACAGATGGGGTTCACTTTGGATCTGATAGCGACTCTATTAACCGTGGTGCTAAACTCTATACTAAGACAATTAAAGAAGCTATAGAGAAAGCTGATAAAGCACCAGTTAAAGGTGGTAAGAAATAATTAAAAGAGAAGGCAAGTCTTGTCTTCTTTTTTATGGACAAATTTTGACTGCATTTTTTGTTTTGTGCTAAAATAAGCCTATGGCAAGAATATTAGATAATGATTTACTAGGAGATGAAGAGTATGTTGAGCGTACCCTTCGTCCACAGTACTTTAAGGAATACATTGGTCAAGATAAGGTTAAAGACCAATTAAAGATTTTTATAGAGGCAGCTAAACTTCGTGATGAAGCCCTAGATCATACTCTTTTGTTTGGTCCTCCAGGTTTGGGGAAAACAACTATGGCTTTTGTGATAGCTAATGAGATGGGCGTCAATTTAAAGCAGACGTCTGGGCCAGCAATTGAAAAGGCTGGTGATTTAGTTGCTATACTCAATGACTTGGAGCCAGGTGATATCCTATTTATTGATGAGATTCACCGAATGCCTATGGCAGTTGAAGAAGTTCTTTATAGTGCTATGGAAGATTACTACATCGATATCATGATTGGTGCAGGCGAAACAAGTCGTAGTGTCCATCTAGAGTTACCACCGTTCACATTAGTAGGTGCAACTACTCGAGCAGGTATGTTGTCAAATCCATTGAGGGCTCGCTTTGGGATTAATGGTCATATGGAATATTATGAGCTACCAGATTTGAAGGAAATTATTGAACGTACTTCAGAAATCTTTGACATGACTATAACACCTGAAGCTGCTCTAGAGCTAGCACGTCGTAGCCGTGGGACGCCTCGTATTGCTAACCGCCTACTTAAGCGCGTGAGAGACTATGCACAAATCATGGGTGATGGTATCATTGATGATAAGATTGCAGATAAGGCGTTGACTATGTTGGATGTGGACCATGAAGGACTAGATTATGTCGATCAAAAAATTCTTCGAACTATGATTGAAATGTATGGTGGGGGACCGGTTGGTCTAGGTACCTTGTCGGTGAATATTGCAGAAGAGCGAGAAACGGTAGAAGATATGTATGAACCCTACCTAATTCAAAAAGGATTCATTATGCGTACACGTACAGGACGCGTTGCAACGGTTAAAGCCTATGAACACATGGGGTACGACTACACTCAAGAAAGTTGATAAAAAATCCATCTAAGGTGGATTTTTTGTTTAGTCAAAAAAGAAAAAGAAAAAGAAAAAAACTTTAAAAATCCCTTGCAATGAGTAGGTTCTTTTGTTATTATATTATGGTGCTGTAAATACAGCGCTTAGCTATGATACAAGAGGTTGCGACACGCCTGGTTGCACTGCCACGCAATCCGTGTTGGTTTTCTTGAGGAGCTAGCCTATTATCTTAAATAGACGAAAGAGGAGAAAAAATGGCAAACAAAAAAATTCGTATCCGTTTGAAAGCTTACGAACACCGTACGCTTGATACAGCGGCTGAAAAAATCGTAGAAACTGCAACTCGCACAGGTGCGACAGTTGCTGGGCCAGTTCCACTTCCAACTGAACGTAGTCTCTACACAATTATTCGTGCGACTCACAAATATAAAGATTCTCGCGAACAATTTGAAATGCGTACACACAAACGTCTTATCGACATCATCAACCCAACTCAAAAAACAGTTGACGCTTTGATGAAACTTGATCTTCCAAGTGGTGTGAACGTAGAAATCAAACTTTAATTAAAAGCTTGATTCATTGAGCATAAAAAACGCTCGTTAAAAACTTTTTTGAGCATAAAAAACGCTCATAAAAAACTTTTTGAAAAAACAATAAAGTAAAGGAAATATTTTCTCATGACAAAAGGAATCTTAGGGAAAAAAGTGGGAATGACTCAAATCTTCACTGAAGCAGGTGAATTTATCCCTGTTACTGTCATCGAAGCTACTCCAAACGTTGTGCTTCAAGTTAAAACTGTTGAAACAGACGGTTACGAAGCAGTTCAAGTTGGTTTTGACGACAAACGCGAAGTATTGAGCAACAAACCTGCCAAAGGCCACGTAGCGAAAGCTAACACAGCTCCTAAGCGCTTCATTCGTGAATTCAAAAACATTGAAGGCTTGGAAGTTGGATCAGAAATCACTGTTGACACATTCGAAGCTGGAGATGTTGTTGACGTAACTGGTACTTCAAAAGGTAAAGGTTTCCAAGGTGTTATCAAACGCCACGGTCAATCACGCGGACCTATGGCTCACGGTTCTCGTTATCACCGTCGTCCAGGTTCAATGGGACCTGTTGCGCCTAACCGTGTTTTCAAAAACAAACACTTGGCAGGACGTATGGGTGGCAACCGTGTGACAATTCAAAATCTTGAAGTTGTACAAGTTATCCCAGAGAAAAACGTTATCCTTATCAAAGGTAACGTACCAGGTGCTAAGAAATCTCTTATCACTATCAAATCAGCAGTTAAAGCTGCTAAATAATAAGAAAGGAGAAATCAGTTAAAAATGGCAAACGTAAAACTATTTGACCAAACTGGTAAAGAAGTTAGCACAGTTGAACTTAACGACGCTATCTTCGGTATCGAACCAAACGAATCAGTAGTATTTGATGTCGTAATCAGCCAACGTGCTAGCCTTCGCCAAGGTACTCACGCGGTTAAAAACCGTTCAGCAGTATCAGGTGGTGGACGTAAACCATGGCGTCAAAAAGGAACTGGACGTGCTCGTCAAGGTTCTATCCGCTCACCACAATGGCGTGGTGGTGGTGTTGTCTTCGGACCAACTCCACGTTCTTACGGATACAAACTTCCACAAAAAGTTCGTCGCCTTGCATTGAAATCTGTTTACTCAGCTAAAGTTGCAGAAGATAAATTTGTAGCAGTTGAAGCTCTTTCATTTGCAGCTCCAAAAACTGCTGAATTCGCAAACGTTCTTTCAGCTCTTAGCATCGATTCTAAAGTACTTGTTATCGTTGAAGAAGGAAACAAATTCGCTGAACTTTCAGCACGTAACCTTGCAAACGTAACTGTTGCAACTCCTGCAACTGCAAGCGTACTTGACATCGTAAACGCAGATAAACTTCTTGTTACTAAAGAAGCTATCTCATCAATCGAGGAGGTTCTTGCATAATGAATTTGTATGACGTAATCAAAAAACCTGTTATCACTGAGAAATCTATGATTGCTCTTGAAGCAGGAAAATACACTTTCGAAGTTGATACACGTGCACACAAACTCTTGATCAAACAAGCAGTTGAAGCTGCATTTGAAGGTGTTAAAGTTGCTAGCGTGAACACTGTAACTGTTAAACCAAAACAAAAACGTGTTGGACGTTACACTGGTTTCACTTCAAAAACTAAAAAAGCTATCATCACTCTTACAGCTGATTCTAAAGCAATCGAGTTGTTTGCAGCTGAAGCTGAATAATCAAAGGAGAAATTAACGTGGGTATTAAAGTTTATAAACCAACGACAAATGGCCGTCGTAACATGACTTCTTTGGATTTCGCAGAAATCACTACAAGCACTCCTGAAAAATCATTGCTTGTTTCTCTTAAGAACAAAGCTGGTCGTAACAACAACGGTCGTATCACTGTACGTCACCAAGGTGGCGGGCACAAACGTCACTACCGTTTGATTGACTTCAAACGTAACAAAGATGGCGTTGAAGCAGTTGTTAAAACAATTGAGTATGATCCAAACCGTACTGCAAACATCGCTCTCGTACACTACACTGACGGGGTTAAAGCTTACATCATCGCACCTAAAGGTCTTGAAGTAGGTCAACGTATCGTTTCAGGTCCAGATGCGGATATCAAGATTGGTAACGCTCTTCCACTTGCAAACATCCCAGTTGGTACAGTTATCCACAACATTGAGCTTCAACCAGGTAAAGGTGCTGAACTTATCCGTGCCGCTGGTGCTTCTGCTCAAGTTTTGGGTCAAGAAGGTAAATACGTACTTGTTCGTCTTCAATCAGGCGAAGTTCGTATGGTTCTTGGTACATGTCGTGCAACTATCGGTACTGTAGGTAACGAACAACAATCACTTATCAACCTTGGTAAAGCCGGCCGTAATCGCTGGAAAGGTATTCGCCCAACAGTTCGTGGTTCTGTAATGAACCCTAACGATCACCCACACGGTGGTGGTGAAGGTAAAGCACCAGTTGGACGTAAAGCGCCATCTACTCCATGGGGTAAACCTGCGCTTGGTCTTAAAACTCGTAACAAGAAAGCTAAATCTGACAAACTTATCGTTCGTCGTCGTAACGAAAAATAATTTAGTCGCTTAGCACATAACATCCGCCAACTCGGTAGCACTTCTTAGTGCAAGCCGCTGTGGTACATTCAATTTAAAGGAGAAAACTACAAAATGGGACGTAGTCTTAAAAAAGGACCTTTCGTCGATGAGCATTTGATGAAAAAAGTTGAAGCTCAAGCAAATGACGAAAAGAAGAAAGTAATTAAAACTTGGTCACGTCGTTCAACGATTTTCCCAAGTTTCATCGGATACACTATCGCAGTTTATGATGGACGTAAACACGTTCCTGTTTACATCCAAGAAGACATGGTAGGTCACAAACTTGGTGAATTTGCACCAACTCGTACTTACAAAGGTCACGCAGCTGACGATAAGAAAACACGTCGTTAATAGGAGGAGGACACAATGGCAGAAATTACTTCAGCTAAAGCAATGGCTCGTACAGTGCGTGTTTCACCTCGTAAAACACGTCTTGTTCTTGATCTTATCCGTGGTAAGAACGTTGCTGATGCAATCGCAATCTTGAAATTCACTCCAAACAAAGCAGCTCGCATTGTTGAGAAAACTCTTAACTCTGCTATCGCTAACGCAGAAAACAACTTTGGTTTGGAAAAAGCTAACTTGGTAGTATCTGAAACATTCGCAAACGAAGGACCAACAATGAAACGTTTCCGTCCACGTGCGAAAGGTTCAGCTTCACCAATCAACAAACGCACAACTCACGTAACAGTAGTTGTGTCAGAAAAATAAGGAGGTAAACTCGTGGGTCAAAAAGTACATCCAATTGGTATGCGTGTCGGGATCATCCGTGACTGGGATGCGAAATGGTATGCTGAAAAAGAATACGCAGATTACCTTCACGAAGATTTGGCAATCCGCAAATTCATTCAAAAAGAACTTGCAGACGCTTCAGTTTCAACTATTGAAATCGAACGTGCTGTAAACAAAGTTATTGTTTCACTTCACACTGCTAAACCAGGTATGGTTATCGGTAAAGGTGGATCAAATGTTGACGCTCTTCGCGCTCAACTTAACAAATTGACTGGAAAACAAGTACACATCAACATCGTTGAAATCAAGAAACCTGATTTGGACGCTCACCTTGTTGGTGAAACAATTGCTCGCCAACTTGAGCAACGTGTTGCTTTCCGTCGTGCACAAAAACAAGCTATCCAACGTGCAATGCGTGCTGGAGCTAAAGGAATCAAAACTCAAGTATCAGGTCGTTTGAACGGTGCAGATATCGCCCGTGCAGAAGGATACTCTGAAGGTACAGTTCCACTTCACACACTTCGCGCTGATATCGATTACGCTTGGGAAGAAGCTGACACAACTTACGGTAAACTTGGTGTTAAAGTTTGGATCTACCGTGGAGAAGTTCTTCCAGCTCGTAAAAACACTAAAGGAGGCAAATAACAAATGTTAGTACCTAAACGTGTTAAACACCGTCGTGAATTCCGTGGAAAAATGCGCGGTGAGGCTAAAGGTGGTAAAGAAGTATCATTCGGTGAATACGGTCTTCAAGCTACAACTAGCCACTGGATCACAAACCGTCAAATCGAGGCTGCTCGTATTGCCATGACTCGTTACATGAAACGTGGTGGTAAGGTTTGGATCAAGATCTTCCCACACAAATCATACACTGCTAAAGCTATCGGTGTACGTATGGGTTCTGGTAAAGGGGCACCTGAAGGTTGGGTAGCACCAGTTAAACGTGGTAAAGTAATGTTCGAAATCGCAGGTGTTTCTGAAGAAGTTGCACGTGAAGCGCTTCGTCTTGCTAGCCACAAATTGCCAGTTAAATGTAAATTCGTGAAACGTGAAGCAGAATAAGGAGAAGACATGAAACTTGAAGAAATCAAAAAGTTTGTTGCTGAGCTTCGTGGCTTGTCTCAAGAAGAGCTTGCTAAAAAAGAAAACGAACTTAAGAAAGAACTTTTCGACCTTCGTTTCCAAGCTGCAGCAGGTCAACTTGATCAAACTGCCCGTTTGAACGAAGTGAAAAAACAAATTGCACGTGTTAAAACTGTGCAATCTGAAATCAAATAATAGATTGGGAAAGGAGCAATTCTAATAATGGAACGTAATCAACGTAAAACCCTTGTTGGACGCGTAGTATCTGACAAGATGGATAAAACAATCACAGTTGTAGTTGAAACTAAACGTAACCACCCAGTCTATGGTAAACGTATCAACTATTCTAAAAAATACAAAGCACATGATGAAAACAACGTTGCTAAAGAAGGCGATATCGTTCGTATCATGGAAACTCGCCCACTTTCAGCTACAAAACGCTTCCGTCTTGTAGAAGTTGTGGAAAAAGCTGTTATTATCTAATAAAACTAAAAGGAGACAATTGAAATGATTCAACAAGAAAGTCGCTTAAAAGTTGCTGATAATAGCGGTGCTCGTGAAATCTTGACTATCAAAGTTCTTGGTGGTTCAGGACGTAAATTCGCTAACATCGGCGACGTTATCGTTGCAACTGTTAAACAAGCTACACCAGGTGGAGCTGTTAAAAAAGGTGATGTTGTTAAAGCTGTTATCGTTCGTACAAAAACTGGTGCTCGCCGTCCAGACGGTTCATACATCAAGTTTGATGACAACGCTGCAGTAATCATCCGCGATGACAAAACTCCTCGTGGAACTCGTATCTTTGGCCCTGTTGCACGTGAATTGCGTGAAGGTGGATACATGCGTATCGTATCTTTGGCGCCAGAAGTACTTTAATCTGAATTAACACAAACTTAGTCCCCTGATATAGTCAGGGTGCCCATTAGGGCGTAAGAAATAATAGGAGAAATACTCAAATGTTTGTAAAAAAAGGCGATAAAGTTCGCGTTATTGCTGGTAAAGACAAAGGAACTGAAGCAGTAGTTCTTAAAGCTCTTCCAAAAGTAAACAAAGTTGTTGTTGAAGGTGTTGCAATCATCAAAAAACACCAAAAACCATCAGCTGAAAACCCTCAAGGTGCTATCGTGGAAAAAGAAGCACCAATCCACGCTTCAAACGTTCAAGTTCTTGACAAGAACGGTGTAGCTGGACGTGTAGGTTACAAAGTTGTTGACGGCAAAAAAGTTCGTTACAACAAAAAATCAGGCGAAGTGCTTGACTAATCACGAAGGAAAGGAGAAAGTATTAAATGGCTAACCGTCTTAAAGAAAAATACACTAACGAAGTAATTCCAGCTTTGACTGAAAAATTTAACTATTCTTCAGTTATGGCTGTGCCAAAAGTTGATAAAATCGTTATCAACATGGGTGTTGGTGAAGCTGTAAACAACGCTAAAACTCTTGAAAAAGCTGCTGCTGAGTTGGCACTTATTTCAGGTCAAAAACCATTGATTACTAAAGCTAAGAAATCAATCGCTGGCTTCCGTCTTCGTGAAGGTGTAGCGATCGGTGCTAAAGTTACCCTTCGTGGTGAACGCATGTACGAATTCTTGGATAAATTGGTATCAGTATCACTTCCACGTGTTCGTGACTTCCATGGTGTTCCAACTAAATCATTTGATGGACGTGGTAACTACACACTTGGTGTTAAAGAACAACTTATCTTCCCAGAAATCAACTTCGACGATGTTGATAAAGTACGTGGTATGGATATCGTTATCGTAACTACTGCTAACACTGACGAAGAAGGTCGTGAATTGCTTAAAGGCCTTGGAATGCCTTTTGCAAAATAATCTAGGAGGTAAATAAATTGGCTAAAAAATCAATGATTGCTAAGAACAAACGCCCTGCGAAGTTCTCTACGCAAGCTTACACTCGTTGCGAACGTTGTGGACGTCCACACTCAGTTTATCGCAAATTTAAACTTTGCCGTGTTTGCTTCCGTGAATTGGCTTACAAAGGTCAAATTCCAGGTGTTACCAAAGCTTCTTGGTAAAAACATGATATATTCAAGTTAGTTTTACCTAATTTGAATGTATTAAACACAATCTGAGCCTAGCTCAATCATTAACTAGCAAGTGAATTATTCAAACTACTAGTAAGAGGAGAAAATATAAAATGGTTATGACTGACCCAATTGCAGATTTCTTGACACGTATTCGTAACGCTAACCAAGCTAAACACGAAGTACTTGAAGTACCTGCATCAAACATTAAAAAAGGTATTGCTGAAATCCTTAAACGTGAAGGTTTTGTAAAAAACGTTGAAGTTATCGAAGATGACAAACAAGGTATCATCCGCGTATTCTTGAAATACGGACAAAACGGTGAACGTGTTATCACTAACTTGAAACGTATCTCAAAACCAGGTCTTCGTGTTTACTCTAAACGTGAAGATGTTCCTAAAGTTCTTAACGGACTTGGAATTGCGATTATCTCTACTTCAGAAGGTCTTTTGACTGACAAAGAAGCTCGTCAAAAGAACGTTGGTGGAGAAGTTATCGCTTACGTTTGGTAAGAAGCTGATACTAAGCACTTATCTCAAATGATTTGTGCGAGTTTCGTTGATTATATTCGATGAGACTCATCCCCGTGAAAACTAGTCACTTTGTGGCTTGATAATCTAACAGGAGAATTAAATACTATGTCACGTATTGGTAATAAAGTTATTACTTTGCCTGCTGGTGTTGAAGTAACAAACAACGATAACGTTGTTACTGTTAAAGGACCTAAAGGCGAACTCACTCGTGAGTTTAACAAAAACATTGAAATCAAAGTTGAAGGCAACGAAGTTACACTTCACCGTCCAAACGACTCAAAAGAAAACAAAACAATCCACGGTACTTCACGTGCAAACTTGAACAACATGGTTGTTGGTGTTTCTGAAGGTTTCAAAAAAGAACTTGAAATGCGCGGTGTCGGATACCGTGCGCAACTCCAAGGAACAAAACTTGTTCTTTCAGTTGGTAAATCTCACCAAGACGAAGTTGAAGCTCCAGAAGGTATTACTTTTGAAGTACCATCTGCAACTTCAATCGTTGTAAGTGGTATTAATAAAGAAGTTGTTGGTCAAACAGCTGCTTACATCCGTAGCCTTCGTTCACCAGAACCTTACAAAGGTAAAGGTATCCGTTACGTTGGTGAATACGTACGTCGTAAAGAAGGTAAAACTGGTAAATAATAGGATTTTATCCTTTTGGCAATTCTTTTTGGATTGTCTCTTTACCAAAAGCTCTCATGAGCAAGCATTATAATTAAGAGGTGAAAATTGTGATTTCGAAACCAGATAAAAACAAACTCCGCCAAAAACGCCACCGTCGCGTTCGCGGAAAACTCTCTGGAACTGCTGATCGCCCACGTTTGAACATTTTCCGTTCTAATACAGGCATCTACGCTCAAGTTATTGATGACGTAGCGGGTGTAACGCTCGCAAGTGCATCAACTCTTGATAAAGAAGTTTCTAAAGGAACTAAAACAGAACAAGCCGTTGTTGTCGGTAAACTTGTTGCTGAACGCGCAGTAGCTAAAGGTATTTCTGAAGTGGTGTTTGACCGCGGTGGATATCTCTATCACGGACGTGTTAAAGCTTTGGCTGACTCAGCTCGTGAAAACGGATTGAAATTCTAATAGGGAGGACACTTAATAATGGCATTTAAAGATAATGCAGTAGAACTTGAAGAACGCGTAGTTGCTATCAACCGTGTTACTAAAGTTGTAAAAGGTGGACGCAACATGCGTTTTGCTGCTCTTGTTGTTGTTGGTGACCGTAATGGTCGCGTAGGATTTGGTACTGGTAAATCTCAAGAGGTTCCAGAAGCTATCCGTAAAGCAGTTGAAGCAGCTAAGAAAAACCTTATCGAAGTTCCTATGGTTGGTACAACTATTCCTCACGAAGTTCGTTCAGAATTTGGTGGAGCGAAAGTATTGTTGAAACCAGCTGTTGAAGGGGCTGGGGTTGCCGCTGGTGGTGCAGTTCGTGCCGTCATCGAATTGGCTGGTGTTGCTGATGTAACATCTAAATCACTCGGTTCAAACACTCCAATCAACATCGTTCGTGCGACTGTTGAAGGATTGAAACAACTTAAACGTGCTGAAGAAGTTGCGGCTCTTCGTGGCATCTCAGTATCTGACTTGGCATAAGAAAGGAGATAACAATGGCTCAAATTAAAATTACTTTGACTAAGTCTCCAATCGGACGCAAACCAGAACAACGTAAAACAGTTGTTGCTCTTGGACTTGGTAAATTGAATAGCTCAGTTGTTAAAGAAGACAACGCTGCTATCCGTGGTATGGTCAACGCAGTATCTCACTTGGTAACTGTAGAAGACGTTAAATAAAAATTGATTTAAGTCGTGAGGGTTCCCTTGCGACTTAAACTGAATTTCATGTATAGGCGAGTTTCTAATTAAGCTACCTTACTTGGTTAGAGGCGCTAGCATTTTACAAAAAGAGGAGAAAATAATAATGAAACTTCATGAATTGAAACCTGCTGAAGGTTCTCGTAAAGTCCGTAACCGTGTAGGTCGTGGTACTTCATCTGGTAACGGTAAAACTTCAGGCCGTGGTCAAAAAGGTCAAAAAGCTCGTAGCGGTGGTGGCGTACGTCCAGGATTTGAAGGTGGACAAACTCCATTGTTCCGTCGTCTTCCAAAACGTGGATTCACTAACATCAACGCTAAAGAATACGCACTTGTAAACCTTGATCAATTGAACGTCTTTGAAGATGGTACAGAAGTAACTCCAGCAGTTCTTAAAGAAGCTGGAATCGTCCGTGCTGAAAAATCAGGCGTTAAAGTTCTTGGTAACGGCGAATTGACTAAGAAATTGACTGTTAAAGCAGCTAAATTCTCAAAATCTGCTGAAGCAGCTATCACTGCTAAAGGTGGTTCAATCGAAGTCATCTAATGAGGGGTAACTCATTATGTTCTTTAAACTATTAAAAGACGCATTGAAAGTCAAAAACGTTCGTAATAAGATTTTATTTACAATCTTCATTATTTTCGTTTTTCGTGTAGGGACTCATGTAACAGTTCCTGGTATCAATGCGGAAAGTTTGAAACAATTAAGTGATTTACCTTTCTTGAACATGCTTAACTTGGTGTCTGGTAATGCTATGAATAACTTCTCAATCTTTTCGATGGGGGTTAGTCCTTATATTACGGCATCAATCATTGTCCAACTTTTGCAGATGGATATCTATCCAAAATTTGTGGAGTGGGGCAAACAAGGTGAAGTTGGTCGTCGTAAATTAAATCAGGCGACTCGTTATATTACTCTTGTTTTAGCATTTGGTCAATCGATTGGTATCACAGGTACTTTCAATACACTCTCATCAATTTCTTTGGTTAAGACACCTAATGTTTCAACCTATTTATTGATTGGGACAATTTTAACTGCTGGTAGCATAATTGTGACATGGCTTGGTGAACAAATCACAGATAAAGGTTTTGGTAATGGTGTGTCAATGATTATCTTTTCAGGGATCATTGCTTCTATTCCAAAAATGTTCTCAACAATTTACGAGGATTTCTTTGTCAACGTTCGTTCAGGAGAATTGACTCGTTCATATATCATAGTTGCTTTGCTAATTGTGGTAGGTTTGGCGATTGTCTTCTTTACGACATTTGTTCAACAGGCAGAATATCAAATTCCAATTCAATATACTAAATTGGTTCAAGGGGCTCCAACGAGTTCTTACCTTCCATTGAAAGTTAATCCAGCTGGTGTTATTCCCGTTATCTTTGCTAGCTCGATTACAACAATTCCTAGTACTATTCTTCCATTCTTCTCGAAGGTTACATGGTTATCACACTTACAAGGACTACTCTCGTATAATACACCTAGTGGAATGATCACTTACGCGATATTGATTATCTTGTTCTCATTCTTCTACACATTTGTCCAAGTAAATCCTGAAAAAACTGCTGAAAATCTTCAAAAGAATGGGTCTTACATTCCTAGTGTTCGTCCAGGTCGTGAGACTGAAAAGTACATGTCTTCATTGCTTAAGAGATTGGCAACAATCGGGGCTGTATTTCTCGCGTTTATTTCATTGGCTCCAATTGCGGCTCAACAGTTTATGCACCTTACAAGCTCAATCGCGCTTGGTGGTACATCTCTCTTGATTTTGATTTCAACTGGTATTGAAGGTATGAAACAACTCGAAGGTTACCTATTGAAACGTCAGTACGTTGGATTTATGAATCTTGAAGACTAAGTCTTCTCATGAACAATTGAGAGGGAAAGAAAGGTTACTTTCTGTCCCTTCTCTTTTGTTTTTTGATAACTCTACCAATGTTTTTAAACTTTGATAGAGTTATTTGAAAACAAAAATAAGGAGTTCGTAAGATGAATCTTTTAATTATGGGTCTACCAGGTGCTGGTAAAGGGACTCAAGCTGCAAAAATTGTAGAAGAATTTGGTGTAGCTCACATCTCAACTGGTGATATGTTCCGTGCTGCTATGGCTAACCAAACAGAAATGGGAACTTTGGCAAAATCATTCATCGATAAAGGTGAATTGGTACCAGATGAAGTGACAAACGGAATCGTTAAAGAGCGTTTGGCTGAATCTGATATTGCTGAAAAAGGTTTCTTGCTAGATGGTTATCCACGTACTATTGAGCAAGCTCATGCATTGGATGAAACATTGAAAGCACTTGGTATTAAACTTGACGGTGTAATCAATATTGAAGTTAATCCAGAGAGTTTGGTTGAACGTCTTTCAGGTCGTTTCATTTGTCGCTCATGTGGTGCAACATATCATAAAGTATTCAACCCAACTAAAGTTGAAGGAACATGTGATGTTTGTGGCGAACATGAATTCTTCCAACGTGAAGATGACAAACCTGAAACTGTTAAACGTCGTCTTGACGTAAACATTGCTCAAGGTGAGCCAATTATTGCACATTATCGTGAGCTTGGTCTTGTATCAGATATTCAAGGTAACCAAGATATCGATGATGTATTCGCTGATGTTAAAAAAGCGATTGCAGCAATTAAATAATTATATAATCTTACTTGCGTATCAGACTTAAGCATGTTATAATATTTTAGTCTGACTTATAATTGTTACCTCTGTGCTCAGAGGAAATCAAATCGAAATTTTAGGGGGTACTTTTGCGTGGCAAAAGAAGACGTGATTGAAATTGAAGGTAAAGTTGTAGAAACTATGCCTAATGCTATGTTTACTGTTGAATTGGAAAATGGACACCAAATTTTGGCGACAGTTTCTGGTAAAATCCGTAAAAACTACATTCGTATTTTGGTCGGTGACCGTGTGACTGTTGAAATGAGTCCTTATGATTTGACACGTGGACGCATCACATACCGCTTTAAATAATCGAAATAATTGGAGGGATTAAAACATGAAGGTAAGACCATCGGTTAAACCAATTTGCGAATACTGTAAAGTTATTCGTCGTAACGGTCGTGTTATGGTAATTTGTCCAACAAATCCAAAACACAAACAACGTCAAGGATAATATAGAAAGGAGAAATCATGGCTCGTATTGCTGGAGTTGACATTCCAAACGATAAACGTGTAGTAATTTCACTTACTTACGTATACGGTATCGGACTTGCAACATCTAAGAAAATCTTGGCTGCTGCAGGCGTTTCTGAAGACATCCGCGTTAAAGATTTGACAAACGATCAAGAAGACGCTATCCGTCGCGAAGTGGATGCAATCAAAGTTGAAGGTGACCTTCGTCGTGAAGTTAACCTTAACATCAAACGTTTGATGGAAATCGGTTCATACCGTGGTATCCGTCACCGTCGTGGACTTCCTGTCCGTGGACAAAACACTAAAAACAATGCCCGCACTCGTAAAGGTAAAGCTGTTGCGATTGCAGGTAAGAAAAAATAATTAAAATAAAATAGGAGGTAAAAACATTGGCTAAACCAACACGTAAACGTCGTGTGAAAAAGAATATCGAATCTGGTATTGCTCACATTCACGCTACTTTCAATAACACTATTGTTATGATTACAGATGTGCATGGTAACGCTGTAGCATGGTCATCAGCTGGTGCTCTTGGTTTCAAAGGTTCTCGTAAATCTACACCATTTGCTGCACAAATGGCTTCAGAAGCTGCTGCTAAATCTGCACAAGAACATGGTCTTAAAACAGTTGAAGTAACTGTTAAAGGTCCTGGTTCAGGTCGTGAGTCTGCTATCCGTGCTCTTGCTGCTGCAGGTCTTGAAGTAACAGCAATCCGTGATGTAACACCTGTACCACATAATGGTTGTCGTCCTCCAAAACGTCGTCGTGTGTAATCTTTAATAACAATAGTACACAAGGTTCGTTTCGAGGGAGTATAATAAATGATTGAGTTTGAAAAACCAATAATAACAAAAATTGATGAAAATAAAGATTACGGCAAATTTGTCATCGAACCACTAGAACGTGGTTATGGTACAACTTTGGGTAACTCTCTTCGTCGTGTACTTTTGTCATCACTTCCAGGTGCTGCCGTAACATCAATTAAGATTGATGGAGTACTCCACGAATTTGATACCGTACCAGGCGTCCGTGAAGACGTGATGCAAATCATCCTTAATATTAAAGGACTTGCTGTAAAATCTTACGTCGAAGACGAAAAAACAATTGAACTTGATGTCCAAGGTCCAGCTGAAGTTACTGCTGGAGATATCTTGACTGATAGCGACATTGAAATTGTTAACCCTGATCATTATCTTTTCACTATCGCTGAAGGAGCTTCTTTGAAAGCGACTATGACAGTAGCTACAAACCGTGGTTATGTTCCAGCAGATGAAAACAAGAAAGATGATGCACCAGTGGGAACATTGGCTGTAGATTCAATCTACACACCAGTGAAAAAAGTCAATTATCAAGTTGAACCTGCCCGTGTAGGTAGCAACGATGGTTTTGATAAATTGACAATCGAAATCATGACAAACGGAACAATCATCCCTGAAGATGCCCTCGGTCTCTCGGCTCGCGTTTTGATTGAACACTTGAACTTGTTTACTGACCTTACTGATGTTGCTAAAGTTACTGATGTAATGAAAGAAACTGAAAAAGTGAACGATGAAAAGGTGCTTGACCGTACCATCGAAGAACTTGATTTGTCTGTACGCTCATATAACTGTTTGAAACGTGCCGGTATTAATACCGTTCATGATTTGACAGAAAAAACTGAGCCTGAAATGATGAAAGTCCGTAACCTAGGTCGTAAATCTCTTGAAGAAGTCAAAGTTAAGTTGGCTGATCTTGGACTTGGACTCAAAAACGATAAATAATAATATAGGAGGATAACATGGCTTACCGTAAACTTGGACGCACAAGCTCACAGCGTAAAGCGGTTCTTCGTGATTTGACTACAGATCTTATCATTAACGAAGCAATCGTTACAACTGAAGCACGTGCTAAAGAAATCCGTAAAACAGTTGAAAAAATGATCACTCTTGGTAAACGTGGTGATTTGCACGCACGTCGTCAAGCAGCTGCATTTGTACGTAACGAAATTGCATCTGAAAGCTATGATGAAGCAACTGATAAATATACATCAACAACTGCTCTTCAAAAACTTTTCTCAGAAATCGCACCTCGTTATGCTGAACGTAACGGTGGATACACTCGTATCCTTAAAACAGAACCACGTCGTGGCGATGCTGCCCCAATGGCAATCATCGAACTTGTTTAATTTTTATCAATTTTGTTGAGTGTTATGATGATGGAATAGCTTAGCTTTTCTTAGTCTAGCTCTGGTCTACCGCTGGGCATACGCCTAGCGGGAACACTCATCATAAAAATGGGAATAAATAAGCATGTAACGCTTGTTTACGAAAGGTAATACTGTTATTTTTCGTAAGCAGGCGTTTTTTTGGGCTATAAATCGTCTGAATATTTTGATATAATGGAATAAGCTTATTTCAAAAAGGGGGGACATTATTTTGACAACAGCCAAGGAACTGCTTAAGCAAAGGTATTATGAGCCAATTAAGGAGCAACCCGAATTATTTGTGGGGATTGAGTTGGAATATCCAGTTGTTAATTTGAGTGGTAATGCTACAGATGTCTCTCTTACAAAACAGTTACTAGTCTATCTCTTGGATAATTTTGATTTTCAAGCTGATAAGTATGATTCTGATAACAATCCTATTCAGCTTATTGATAAAGCTTCTGGAGATATGATTCTTTTTGAAGTCTCCTACAATACGATTGAGTTTGCTTTTGCAAAGGCTGAAAGAATCTCTGAGGTTGAGGAACGTTTGGATACTTACTTCGGTATAATCCAACCTTATCTTCAGAATCATAATCATGAGTTGCAAGGTTGGGGAGTGAATCCAAACTGGGCAAAAAATGACAACAGACCTGTTAAATCTCCTCGTTATGAGATGCTTATGGATTTTCTCGAGCTATCTAAAGCAAAGAACGATTCTTTCTTTCATGATTATCCAGAATATGGTTCTTTCATCTGTGGGAGTCAGGTACAGTTAGATGTTTCAAAAACGTCCTATTTAAGGGTTTTAAATGCTTTTAATCAAATAGAGGGACCCAAGGAAGTATTATTGGCAAACTCTGAATTTTGGGGTTCTGATTGGGATTTAGCGATTTCCCGTGATGTTTTCTGGGAGAATTCCATGCATGGTGTGTTTGAGGAAAATGCTGGTGTATTTCCTAAGGTGTTTAAGAGCGAAGATGACTATTTTTCTTACTTGTCTGAGACAGCCATTTTTACTGCTAAGCGTGGTGACGAAACCTACTATTTTGAACCAATACGTGCTAAAGACTACCTAAGTACGCCATCTGTCAAAGCACACTCTATTCATGGTGAAGTAGTCACTATTGAGCCAAGTGAGGAAGATTTTAAGACTCACCGTTCTTATCAATTCCAAGATTTAACGACGCGAGGAACTATTGAGTTTCGCAGTGTTTGTACCCAACCTTTCTCATCAACTTTTGCGCCGGCAGCCTTTCACCTTGGTCTTTTAGTCAATTTGGAAAATCTGGAAAATATTTTGAATGACTCACCCTTTTTTGAAGCATTTGACTATGATTTTCTTAGAATTCGTCGTTTATTTTCGAAAAAGGATATTTCTGCTACAGATCTCAAAATGATTTTACCTTTGACAGAATCGTTATTGGCTTGTGCTGAGGATGGCTTGAAATCGCGTGGTTTTGGAGAAGAAGTCTACTTAGCTCCCCTTAGAGAGAAATTAGATAAACTGAATAAGAGTTTAGCTTAACTTTTGATAAAAGATATAATAGATAACTTTGCCCTATTGTAAAATGAAGTGCAACAC